>JAEZFH010000095.1 GCA_023437885.1 Bacillota bacterium
CGCCTATGGCTCAGTATTTCCAGCGGACTCTTGACAATGCCATGATGGATATAACGTCAGGGGCCTTTGATTATAATAAAACGGTTAAAAAGGTAATCGAGGAAATGACCAGATCCGGAGTGCGTACCGTGGATTATGAAAGCGGATGGAGCAGCCGAATTGAAGTAGCCACTCGTCGGGCAATTATGACTGGTGTGACGCAGGTAACTGGACGGATCACTGATATGAATGCAGAGTTGATCGGTACCGATCATTATGAGGTGAGCTGGCACGCTACTGCAAGGCCTGATCATCAGGTTTGGCAGGGGAGGGTATACAGCCGGAAAGAGCTTGAAACAGTGTGCGGACTCGGTACCGGCTCTGGCCTATGCGGATGGAACTGCTATCACTCTTATTATCCCTTTATCGAAGGCGTATCTAAGCGAACATATACGGATAAGCAGCTTGACGAAATGAATGCCAAGGAGAATACACCGAAGAAGTATCTGGGTAAGGAATATACATCGTACGAGGCATCTCAGCGACAAAGACAGTTTGAAACTATTATGAGGAAACAGAGGCAGGATATTAAGCTTTTGGAGCAGGCAGGAGCAGATCCGGAGGACATTCAAAATGCCAAGATTAAATATCGGAAAACCATGAGACAGTATCGGGAGTTTAGTAAGGCCGTGGATCTGCCGCAGCAAAGAGAGCGTATTTATGCGGATGGATTAGGGAGGGTGAAATGACTAATATAACAGAGTTGTACCGGGACGATGAATTAATCGGCTTCCGGATAGAGGGACATGCGAATTACTCCATCCCCGGGCGGGACATTGTTTGTGCTGCCGTTTCCTCATTAACCATTAATACTATTAACTGTCTATTGCAGATTGGAGGCGTGCAGCCCGTGGTAAACGAGGATACAGAGAGTATCAATTATTGTGTTCTTGGCAAGGTTGATGTAATTGCACATACTCTTCTTCTGGCTGCACATATCGGGTATAAGAGCATAGCCGAACAATATCCGGAGAATGTCATACTGACAGAGAGGCGGTGATCCGATAATCTCGTTCAAGACGTACGTTAACGTCTTATTTTTATGCCCGGGACGGCGTAAAACTATAAATCAAACTACACCGGGTGCTGACCCGTAAAAAGCGTAATGGAGGAAAGAATATGCAAAGAAAATTTTTAAAGGATATGGGACTGACAGATGATCAGATAGACCAAATCATGAAAGAAAACGGAAACGATATTACTCGTGAGCAGGGAGTTGCAAACACGTATAAAACACAGCTCGAAGATGTGCAAGGCAAGCTTAAGGCTTTTGATGGAGTAGACGTGACTAAGCTTAAAGAGGAGATTTCTGCTCTTACTACTAATCTTAACAACACGAAAACAACCTATGAAAGTCAGATATCCGATATGCAGTTTACCGCCGCACTTGAAGGAAAGGTATCGGTCCTTAAGCCCAGGAACTCAAAAGCTGTCATGGCATTACTTGACATGGAAAGCCTTAAGAAGTCCAAGAACCAGGACGCAGATATTACCGCCGCACTGGAGGCAATTAAGAAGGATAATGGTTATCTCTTTGAGGATGCCAAGAAGACTCCAAGAGTAATAACTGGTACGCAAACAACCACCGACAATACGGATAAGAAGGCTGCGGCAAACGAAGCTTTCCGCTCCCTGTTTAAGTCGGAATAATCTAAGAAAGAACGAGGTATTTATATGAACAGAATTAGAAAAATTGCAATGAACCTGCAGCACTTTGCTACAAGCATAGTCAATAGAGCGGATGCTGAGGCTATTATCAGGGAGCAGATTGTGGATGCTATTGCCCAGGATACGCCTAAGTCTTCCGCATTCATGGCGTTGGCCAAGAAGCTCCCCAACATGACCTCCAAGCAGACCAGGATCAGGGTGCTGGATTTCCTACCTACTGCTTACTGGGTAAACGGTGACACCGGGATGAAGCAGACATCGCGGCAGGCATGGGATAATGTTTATTTAACAGCTGCAGAGCTGGCGGTAATTGTACCAATTCCGGAAGCAGTACTTGACGATGCCGAGTTTGATATCATGGGCGAGGTTACTCCTCGTGTTATCGAGGCAATTGGGCAGCGCGTAGATGCTGCAGCGATCTTTGGCGAGAACCGTCCTGCAGAATGGCAAAATGATATTATCACACTGGCCAGACAATCCGGAAACAATGTGGTACTAGGTGCTAATCCTGATTATTATGCCAAAATCCTTGCGGAAGATGGTGTATTTTCTAAGATTGAGGATGATGGGTATTCTGTATCTGGAGTAATTGCATCCACCAACATGAAAGCGAAGCTTAGAGGCCTGCGTGATGATTCCGGACAGCCTTTATTTAACAAGGTGATGCAGGGAGCTACCCAATATGCACTTGACGGGGCACCGATGTATTTCCCTGACAATGGGGCATTTAATAACTCCATTGCCCAGATGGTAGTAGGAGATTTTGCAAAGGCAGTATATGCAATTCGCCAGGATATCACGGTTAAAATCCTTACTGAGGGTGTTATTCAGGATCCTACTACAAAAGAGATTGTTTATAACCTCGCTCAGCAGGATATGATTGCCCTGCGCGTTGTATTCCGCATGGGCTGGGCTCTACCCAATCCAGCTACCCGTATTGATGAGGATCGTGTTGGCTGTCCCTTTGCTTATCTTGAGCCAGCTACTGCAATTCCTACTCAAGCAGTAACGTTTACGGTTAAGGATAATGCAGGCACACCGGTTGCAATCGAAGGTGCCAGAGTTAATGTTAACGGATCCAATATCAAGACCAATGCATCTGGACAGGCCGTGTTTAATCTGAGAGCTGGTACATATCCATACAATGCAACTCTTAAGGGATATATCAAGGCATCCGGTACCATTACGGTAGCAGCATCCGCAGTAGCCCAGGCCGTGACGCTGATTAAAGAATAGTTTAAGGAGGGCGGTGCCAATGACCAACTATGCAGACTTCGCATATTATAAAGATACATACAAAGGGACGGTCCTTGATGCCGCCTCTTTTGATACATATGCCCGTAAAGCCACACAGACCATCCGTCAGTATACATTTAACCGGGTTAAGGATAATGATATCCCGGATGATGTTAAGATGTGCTGCTGTGAGCTGGCTGAGTATCTTTCCAAAAAGGAAGTAGCTGATCAGGACACGGAGGCTGGGATTAAAGGGCTTATCTCTGAGACCACAGGAGGCCATTCAGCCAGCTATGAGACAGCTGAAGCCAGGGAGCAAGCACATAATAATATTATCAAAGGTATTATTTATAATTGGCTTGTTTTTACAGGCCTGCTGTATAGGGGGTGCTACTGATGCATACCAATACGGATATTACACTGTACCTGTATGATAAGAGCGGTAATATTTTAAGGCTCCAGGTTACTGGAAAGAATGGGAAAAAAGGAGCTCTCTGGGATGAGGTAAAACAATCCAACATACTGAAAAGCGGACTTACCAGCGCGGATACGATTAAAATAATGATACCGGCTGCCAATCTTCCGGAAGGGATAAGCTTTACCGTGGCTAAGGATATGGTTGTTGAAGGTGTAATTGATTTTGAGTTTGATAATACATCCGATGCAACCAGGTCGGCATCGCTGAAAGCTCTTAAGGCCGCCCATGCGGTATATGGGATTAATGCGGCTGATGCTAAGCTATATGGCAGCCCCGGGATGAGGCACTATCAATTGTCATGTAAGTAGGTGAATCGGATGGAGTTCAACGGAAGGCTTGAAATGAAGGACCTGGGCCAGCTACTGAAGGATCGAGGCTTGCAGGACAAGGGACCGGTACAAGGGTTTATTGATAGCGAAGTAATCAGGCTTATGGGTCCCTATGTTCCAATGAAAGACGGTATGCTTGACAAATCAGCAACAACAAGCACTGTTATTGGAAGCGGATTAGTGCAGCAGCAGACGCCTTATGCAAGGTTCCAATATTACAGTAAACTCATGGTTGATCCAGAAACCGGAAGCCCATGGGCTGGTAAGGGTGTAAAAAAGGTGATTACCGATCGTGATCTTGTGCACGATAAGAGCAAGCATCCGCAGGCTGGCCCGTTTTGGTTTGAACGTATGAAGGCTGACCACGGGGATGATATCCTTAATGGAGTTAGGAAGGTAGCAGGTGCGACATGAATATTATTGAGTTGGTAAAAGAGGTCCTATCCGATTTCCCACAGATATCAATGATTAACAATGGGATAAAAGTGGATTTTACAGATAATAAAGATGGGAGCTGCGGACTATATCCTACCGGTGATCAGCTCCTGAAGGAAGACATCTGTGGAAATCAGGATAGGAGACACAATTTTGTACTGTATGCAGTCTTTCAGAGCGTAAACGACTATGATCGGCTGGCAAATAGCACTTTTTTATTGGAACTGGCATACTGGCTGGAGCATGCAGCCCAGGACCAGGAAATTGAGGTAACCATAGACAATAAATCTGTACCGGGTACGCTTACTAAACTGAGCAGTGCCAATGGAATGCTATATGGATATCAGGACGGGACCTTGTCCGGACCAGTAACATATCAGCTACAGATTTATGCGCAGTATCACTTAGAAAGTGAGGTATTGCTATAATGGCAAAGATAAAAAGACATTACTTGGCTCACTATGTCGATGCAGACGCTACGCAGGTGTCTCCGCTTTATGTAAAAGTTGGCGACCTTGTAGAGGATCTAAGCATTGAGATGAACGCCAATGTTGAAACCGTGAAAGATATCACAGGTAACACAACTACGAGCATAGACGGGTATGAGCCGCAGGCATCAATTGAGCCTTATTATGCTAAAACTGGGGATCCTTTGTTCAACCGGTTGCAAAAGATTTTTGATGAAAGGCAGACGCTTGACGACCTGCTTACCCATGTGCTGGATGTGCATCTCTGGGAGGAGGTATCCGCTGGAGTATTTATTGCGTACAGAGAGGATGCGATCATAGAAATTGTATCTCTGGGCGGCGATACATCCGGTGTACAGATCCCGTTTAATGTACATCTGATTGGCAACCGGACTAAAGGCACGTTTAACGTGGCAACAAAATCATTTACACCCGATGCGGGCACGTTAGGCAAACTGGTAATTGAAGTTGTCAAGGGTGGTACAACCACCACAACAAAGGTCACGGATGTAGTTGGGGAGCCTGCTGGATCATCCCTAATGTATAAGGTTGGGACTAATTTAACCGCGCCGAAGTATGGCGATGCATCAACCGGATATACTGCATTGACTACAGGATCGGCTATTACGACAGCTGCAGGTCAGTTTATCGTGGTGGTAGCAGTGAGTACAAATATTGTAGCTGCATCCGATATTGCGCCGGTAGTCGTAGGCGCTTAATTAACCTATAAGTATTAGTTTGATGGGCGGCGGCCCACCTCCTTCCGCTGCCCATATTAAGGAGGATAAAATGGGGAACGCACAGAATTTAATATTTGATGATGGATTTATGTCTTTCGCATTAAACAACGATCCAAACAAGGTTATTCGATTTAATCCAACTGACTTTGCACTGATTAACCGTATCAGGGATGCATACAATGCGATTGATCAGGCAGCCGAAGAAGCTGGAGATATCAAAATCAATTCGGACGGATCCGCAATGGATAATATTAATGGTGTTGCTGATGCGCTGGATGTATTTAGATCTACAATTTGCAAGGCTATTGATGATATTTTTAACAGCAATATCAGTGAGATCGCATTTGGCAAGCAGAGCCCTCTCAGTTTAGTGGGCGGTGGTAAGTTCTTATGGGAAAGCTTTCTTGAATGTATCTGTTAGGTTATTGAATCCGAAACAGGTAAAAAGATGGAATTATCCAGGAAGAAGATTGATAAGTATAAAAGCCAGGTGTATCGAAAATGATTGGATACCTGCCTAAGAGCTTAAATATAAATGGAATTGATAGAGCCATCTGGAGTGATTACCGGACGGCTCTTTTAATATTCCAGGCCTGTGCCGATCCTGAACTATCCGAACAAGAAAGGGTAGTTGCAATAATCGAATGTCTATTTCAGGATCCGGAAAATATCCCGCAAGAAGATTGCCAGGCGGCGAATGACATGGCAGTGTGGTTTTTAGAGGGTGGAATAGGTCAAGATGAAAATTCCAAATACTGGCAAGCCAAGAAAGTAATGGACTGGGAGCAGGATGAGAAGATTATTTTTTCCGCAGTAAATAAGGTTGCCGGCTTTGAAACTAGGGCCGTTGATTACATGCACTGGTGGACCTTCCTTGGATACTTTAATGAGGTTGGCGAAGGGTTGTTTTCTACTGTTATTAATATCCGGAACAAAAAGAATAAAGGCAAAAAGCTTGAGAAGCATGAACAGGAATTTTACCGTGAGAATAAATCACTTATCGATCTCGAAGTAAAACTTTCCGCCGAAGAACAGGAAGAAATAGATTATTTGAACAAGCTCCTCGAATAGAAAGGGGTGATAACTATAGCATACGATGGTAGTCTGAAATTCGATACAAAGATTAACACAGAAGGATTCACAAGGGGCACAAATACAATTAAGACGCAGGCAAATGCACTAAAAGGCACTCTTGCAAGTTTAGCAAGGACCGTTGGACTGGCTTTCAGCTTGACCGCATTAGTTGCGTTTGGAAAACAAGCAATAGACACTGCATCCGATTTACAAGAGGTTCAAAACGTTGTTGACACCGCATTCGGTGACATGGCTTATAAGATGGAGGATTTTGCAGCAAAATCTATTGATACATTTGGAATATCTAAATTAGCCGCAAAGCAAACAGGATCAACATTTATGGCTATGTCAATAGGCATGGGAATTGCCATGGGGACCGCCTCGGATATGTCGGTGTCACTTACTGGGTTGTCTGCTGATATGGCGTCGTTTTACAATGTCAGGCAAGATGTAGCCAGTACAGCTTTAAAATCCATTTTCACAGGAGAGACTGAAACGCTTAAACAATTTGGTATAGTAATGACCCAAACCAACCTGCAGGCATTTGCTTACTCACAAGGCATTAAGCAAAATGTATCAGACATGGACCAGGCATCAATAACACTGCTCAGATATCAATATGTTATGCAGCAGACAGCTCTTGCACAGGGTGACTTTGCAAAAACCTCAGACAGTTGGGCAAACCAAACGCGGGTGCTATCTGAGAGATGGAAAGAGTTGCTTGGAATATTAGGAAATGGCCTCATACAGGTATTGACGCCATTGGTAAGAGTATCGAATACAGCATTATCCTATATGATCACGTTTGCAAATGCAGCAAGTAAGGTGCTGGGATCCGTATTAGGGCTTAGCGGGGCGACTGAAAGCGTTGTTAAAAATACTGCTGGCATAGCAGCAGGATCAGAGGAAGCAAGCGCAGGGTTAACCGATATGGGAAAGTCAGCAAAGAAAGCATCAAAGGATGCCGGAGGAACCGCCGGATTTGATAGGCTGAACAACATGACCGAAAATATAGCAAAAAACTCATCTACTGCAGCCGATTCTATTGGAGGAATAGGCGGGATTGAAACATCAACAAAATTGGGTGGAGTAGATACAACAGCATTAGAGCAAAGTTTGCAAACTGCAGCAACCAAAATCAAAGATGTATTGCAGCCCGCAATTGAAGCTCTGGATAGATTAAAGCTGGCGGTTGCACCATTTGCCGAAAATGTAGGGGCTGGTCTTAAATGGTTTTTTGATAATATTTTAATACCATTTGGGACATGGACCGTAGCAAGCTTGATACCCGCCTTTTTAGATACACTTGGGGCTGCAATAGGATTAGTTAACTCGGTAATAGAGGTATTTAAACCATATGGATTATGGCTTTGGGATAACTTTTTACAACCGATTGCAGCCTGGACCGGAGGAGCAATAATAGGTCTACTTGGATTGCTTACCGATGGACTAATTGCTCTGTCTGGATGGATCATGAATAATCAGGAAACAGTTGCCAATGCAGCATTATTGATAGGCAGCTTTTTTATTGCTTTTAAGATAGCTCCACTTATTGCTGCCATTGGTCCGCTGCTTACGACGTTAGGGGCTTTTATTACATCCGGAGGATTATTATCAGTGGTACTGTCAGGGCTGTCCACAGTCTTTGCGGCGTTGACAAGTCCAGTAACGATAATAGCTGCCATCCTTGGGTTATTAATTTACAGCTTTATTGATCTCTACAGTAGCAGCGAATCCTTCAGGACGGCGATCGCAGAGCTCGGTGCCACATGGATGGCAGCACTGCAGCCATTGGCTGATTTTGTAAGCACTGTGTTGTCGGACGCATGGAATAAGATATTGAAGCCTATTATTGAGTTTTTCCTCAAGACGCTGTTACCGCAATTAATTTCTACGTTTAAAAATCTATGGGAGAACGTATTGGTACCGCTTGGAACTTTTATCGGCACTGTACTACAGCCGATATTTAAGGCCCTGGCTGATATGCTGACTCTGTTATGGGAAAATGTTGTTATACCGCTCGCCGAAGCTGTGGGAACCGTATTAAAAGAGGCATGGAGTGCGATATATGAGATAATGAATAAAACCCTCATCCCTATTTTTAAAGTTGTTATAGATATACTTACAAAGCTTTGGAAGAAGGTTATCAACCCTATCATAGATGTGCTGTGGGATAATTTTAAACCGGCATTCGAGACGGTATTTGGGGCTATAAAGACTGTTATTAATGGGCTAAAGGATGTTATGTCAGGGATAATCAAGTTTATCACCGGCATATTTACCGGAGATTGGGAAGATGCCTGGGAAGGTGTAAAGAAAATATTTAAGGGTATATTCGATGCGCTTGTCGGTATTGTAAAGACACCGATCAACCTTATCATTGATATCATCAACGGCATGATCGGAGGCATAACAACCGGTATAAACACAGTAATTAAAGCCGCGAATGGACTTAGCTTTGATATGCCGGATTGGCTTGGCGGCGGTACGGTAGGATTTAGTATACCATTGGTTACGGCTCCAAAGATACCGAAGCTGGCAACCGGTACTGTGGTACCTGCAAATTATGGTGAGTTTTTATCCATACTCGGAGACTCCAGGCATCCGGAAATTGTTTCTCCTATACCAGATATGAAGCAGGCGTTTAAAGAGGCATTAGTGGAGATGGGCAGCGCAGGATCTGGAAAGATGGCACACTTTACAATTAAAGTTGGTAATAGGGTGCTGTTCGAAGGCGTAGTCGAAGCAGAGAAAGAGAATTATGCATCAACAGGAGATGCAATTTTTGTTCATTAAGGAGGTTGTTTATGAATTTTGATGGAAATTATATATACGTTAATAACACAGCATTCCCCAACAGCCTCCTCGCTTATGGTGATGGATATTCGAATACTCCGTGCATTCGGATCGACAAAAATAGTTATCGAGATGGGAAAGGGAAACTGCACCGGACCATTCTTCCGGAGAAACCGAGTACTATCGCAATTAAGACGATTGACAGGTTTTCATACGGGCAAAAGCTAATTATGAAAGCATATTTTGTTCCGCGCGACTTAATCACAATTAGGTACTGGAATGATGAGACTGATGATTATGAGACGGCTCAATTTTATGTACCAGAAATCAAATATACTCATAAGACACAAAAGAAGAAGGTGCCGTATTATAACGCCTTGGATATCGAATTTATAGCATATGGAGGGGATCAGTAATGATCAATATAGATAGTACATTAAAAAATATATATAAAAACGACAGATTCCCTCTTAGTGCCTCTATAGCTGAAAAAGATATTATTGCGTATTTTCCAGGCTTGGGTCTAACGGTTGCAGCTGATCAGTTTGCCGAAGACAAAGGCGGGTTTGAATTACATGAAAGCATCTGCGCTGATGGTGATTTGAAATACGGAAAATGCAACTCTGCCAAAGTGAAATTTACTGTTGCAGATGTGACCGACGAAATAGCAGGGAAAGAATTTATCCTTACGCAGACCATAAATGAAACATATGAAATGCCTCTTGGATATTTTACTGTTGACACATGTCCGAAACAGGATGATCTCAGATTCAAAGATATCACAGCATATGACCGAATGAAGCGAATTGACATTGATGTAGCTGCCTGGTACAACTCATTAACATTCCCGATGACGCTGGCAGCCTTCCGCGCAAGCTTCCTGGCATATGTCAGATTAGAGGAGGACATAAGTAATCTGCCGCTGCCCAATGATAGCATGATTATCACAAAGACTATAGAGCCGGCAGCCCTCCAGGGGCGTGACGTAATCGAAAAGATAGAGGAGATCAACGGAGCCTTCGGGTGCATCGGACGTGACGGAAAATTTAAGCATGTGGTGCTTGCTCCGGCGTACGGAGATTATCCGGTTGATGATTATCCTCAGGATGATTACCCGGTTGATGAATACGACACATCATATGTCCATGGAGAGCCTATCGCTGAAACACTATCCACCAACATGATAGAGCAGGTTAGATACGAAGAATATGCCGTCAAAGAGATATCCAAGCTTATCATCCGAGCGGAACCAGAAGATATCGGAGCAATCATCACAGCAGACAAAGGTCCACTGATCGATACACTGACCGGTACATCGCTAACATCCAATAAAACCGACGATATCGGTACGGCTGAGATTGTACGGGTAGAGGGTGCATCATCACAGGTGCAGACGGTACAGGGAAAGAATTTGCTTCCGAAGACAACAAATCAGGCAATAACGAAAAACGGGATTACATTTACCCCTAATTCCGATGGTTCTATAACTATTAATGGCACAGCTTCTGCTCTAGCGGACTTTTATTTATTTGGAGCATATGCCAGTACGAAAGAGGTTTATTCGTTAGAACCCGGTACTTATACGATAAAGGGAACAGGTAATGCAAATGTCACTATCCATACAGGGTCGACTAGCAACGCTATAATCAACGGAGAGGCATCATCTATCTCTAAAGCATTGGCAGTTAAAGCTTCAATGGTATTTTGCTTTATTAGAGTTAATAACGGTATTACGGTTAGCAATTTAACTGTGTATCCTCAATTGGAATCTGGTAGTGCATCCACCGCCTACGCCCCATTTGTCCCCAACAGCCCAAGCCCTGATTACCCATCCCCTATCATATCAGCACATGATTTTGTAATTACCGCGGGCAACGGAGTGGAGAGTAATGTTTTCACGGTAAATGATACCTTGAGGAGTTTGCCCAATGGAGTTAAGGATACCTATGAGGTTATCGGGGATAAGCTGTATAAGGTGCAGAGGGTTGGGACGGTTGTGTTAAATGGTGTGGAAAGCTGGCAGACTGTCGCACAGTCTAATGGAAACACGGACTATTATTACGCTTATATGAATGCATATGACAACTTAATAAAGAGCGGATCCTACACTTGTATGTGTGACAAGTTAACTAAGATTGCAGCTATGCTTATTAATACAGTAGTTAACAAAGACTCCATTTCCGTGGGTGATTCGACATTTAGCCGAATTAGAATAATGATTCGGAAAGACAGACTTGCATCCATGACAACTACAGCCTTGAAAACATATCTTGCATCCAATCCTGTCACTGTCCAGTACGAGCTTGCCACCACCCTCTACACCGAAATATCACCCATCATCTTAACCACCTACAAAAACCTAACCAACATCACCACCAGCTCTACACCGCAGGTCACACTCACCGCAAAGCTATACGGCAATACCAATAATACCTATATAATTGAGGGTAACTTCCTTCTTTACGGCAAATCAGCCGAGGAGCTGCAGCAGATCGGGCGCAATGCATTTGGTTATATGGCTAAGAGACCGTATAGACCGTATGAAAGTAGCAATATAGGCTTACCATACTTAGAGCCGGGGGACATGGTTAAGTTTGATCAAAATGATCCTGTGGTTGGGTATATCTTTAATCGGACCTTATCCGGGATACAGGCATTACAGGACAGCTATTCGGCGTCGGGCAACCGGGAGCGGGAACAGAATACCAGTGTAAACACCAAGATCGAGATACTCAATCGTAAATCTACTAAGCTTAAAATGGATATCGAAGGTGTCAGAGTCGAGGTCGAGGACTTGGCCGCCGGGACCAATGCGAGATTTGAGGTTGTATCTGATGCAGTAATAGCGGAGGCTACCAGGGCAACGGCAGCCGAAGGTGTATTGAGTGGGCAGATTACGGTTATGGCCGGCGAAATAGATCTACGGGTAACTAAAAACGGAGTTATTGCAGCGATTAATTTAAGCCCGGAAGAAATACTGATGCAGGCCAATAAAATCAACTTTAATGGATATGCTACATTTGACAGCAACGGCGGCATAACCAGTATAGACGGTTCTGTACTTAAAACAGGAACCGTTATAGCGGATACACTTAATGCAGCGGACGGTACATTTACCGGAACACTCGTCGGAGTAGACGGAACATTTACGGGAACTTTAACCGGAAACATCATTAACGGCGCCGCGATAAACGGTGGAACAATTACCGGTGCCAAGATTATAAGCCAGGCTGGAGGCAATTCGACGACTATTGAAAACGGCACAATCTCCACCACGGTTATAAACATGGTATCTGGTGGCTTGTCATCAAATCACGCTGCTGGTGGCGTCGGGTACACTGATGCAAGCGGAAATGCGGTCACAATATCCACTGACAGAATAAACGTAGGAAAGAACGGCGAGGTAAATGCACGGATATTAGCAGACGGAGGAGGCAGGTTTAAGTATTTATATCAAGATGGATATACTGTAATTGACAGCGGAAATATAGCAGACCAGTCGGTGCGTGCGTTAAGGGAAACGGTGTATGTATCTGCGGAAAGTAATTTTAGACCTTACGCGACAGGGCTTTATTCCTGCGGCACAACGAATGGGAAATGGAGTTCTGTATGGGCTTCCAATGGAACAATACAGACATCAGATGAACGCAAGAAAACAGATATACAATCACTTGAAGAAGACGAGAGATTTTTAATGTTTGCAAAAATGATTACGCCTTATACATACCGGATGATTGGAGGTACAAGTGGAAGAAATCACGTAGGATTTATTGCTCAAAGAATTGAGGATGCGATGGCAGAATGCAATATATCAGATATGGAATTTGCAGGATTGATTAAAGCTCCAGTCTATGCAAAGATGCTGATTGACGAATATGGAAACCAAACCGATGATTATGATACAGAAAGCGAAATTATTGATTATGACTACAATTTAAGGTATGACGAATTTATTCCACTTATCTTTTTGTGGCTCAGAAGTTTAGAAAATCGTTAAAAATTGTATATAAGCGTAGATTTTGTAAAATACTGTGCTATAATATAGTTAGGAGGTGGCAAGTCATGAGGAAAGCCATATGCGCAATATTTTTAATGATTATATGTATTATGTATGTTCCGACCACTGCATTTGCAGGAACCAGAATAATAGGGGACTATGACGTTGGTTCAAATAAAACGATACATGTTAATGATATTGACATGACTTATGTTTTTGCATATAAGTCAAAAATGAAAGACAATGAAGATTATCCGGTACCTAGAATAGAACAAGATAGAAAACCAATGGATGGGAAATTAACATATCCGAATTATGACAGTTCTAAATTAGGAAGCTTTGTTTTGGAATGGGTATTCACACCATCGGATAAGAGTTATGAACCTATCACTGGGACAGCGAATGCTATAGTAGTCATGCCTTCGTGGGGCACTATGCGTGACGAAAATGACGATGTATCAATCCCTTCGTTTCAGGCATCATCTATCAGCATGCAAATAGGCTCGTCATATTACCCACAAATAAGTAATAATATTGAAAGTTCTGATTATCTATGGAAAAGTAGTGATAAATCTATTGTAACGGTTAATAAAAAAACAGGTAAACTTATTGCAAAAAGTAACGGAGAAGCAATTATAACATGTAAAATTGATACACCATATGATGAAAGCTATACAATAAGCATCAAAGTTGTTGCGCAGTCGAACGCCAGCGAAGAACGCAAAGAATTAACAGCTACCAATGGAGACATATTTAACATATCGGCAGAACAAGGCACTACAATATCTACTAGCAGATATGCGTCATCAAAAAACTCAGTTGCAAGTGTTGATCAATTTTCTGGATTAATAACAGCAAGATCTGATGGAGAGGCATATATTACGTGCACAACAGTCGATTTAAATTACAATATTGTAGTAGAACGGTATCATATAACGGTAACAGAGTAACTTATAAATCAATATAGCAAGGGCAGCGCCGAAAGGTAGCTGCTCTTTTTATGCAGAAATGGAGGAAATATGGAGATGAACAATTACACACTTGGATGCGAGATTAATGTAAAAAATCTTGACGAGATCATAAAGAAGACAGAAGAGGCCCTTGACACATTAAGAAAAGCCAAGACCCAAATTGACGAGTTGGCTTCTCTTAACCTTGACATTGAACTTAAGACATCGGAGTAACGGTTATTGTGCTGTGACAAGACGGGCAAATGTTAGGGCCTACTCTTCCGGAAAACTTAGTATTGCACTTTGGGCATACCAGAAATCCACTTGCGTGGTTCGCCTGTTTTCTTGCCATATCCATTACGGATTTTTCCATGTCTTTCTGAAGTTTTTTCATGTCGGACTTGCTCGTTATATCGTATTTCTTTGCCATGTATATTCTCCTTTTCGTATGTATTTCAGCCTGTCCGCTGATAAGGAGATTATACCACAATTTACCATAAAACAACAATAAAGGAGTGATCAAATGAACGGAAACAGACAAATCACAGGCGGCAACAACAATCAAGAGTCGAAAAGCACGAAAAATGTGGAACTATATGGATTTACTGAAGCCGATTACCGAATGATAATTTCATCCCTCAATGGCATTGCAGTCATTGGCATGGATCAAATCGATGCATTCCATATGGCGACTGAAATCCTGAGAAAGCCAATGAAGATTAATGCAACCATAACGGAAGAGGTGAAGAAGGATGGCGAAGAGATACATAAGGATTAACTGGCAGCAAAGCCCGTCAACAGCCACGCCGAGAAATGCCACTAATCTTAATATCATGGATAAAGGTATAGACGATTTGGACAATGCTGTAGAGGACTTGTACAGCGTAAAGGCTGCTAAGGCGGATATTGTAAACGTACAAACCAATAATACGGCAAAGATTTGCGGTGCGGCCATGGCTTACTCTATGGGGCAGAGTATACAGGCACTAAATAATTATTTGGTTACTTGCTTGTCCGACAAAGATGCCGTCGACAATCCGAAATACATAGCTACGCAAGGCATATTTAGATATGCTGCATCTGCGTCAGATAAGCCAAGCGATGCAGGCGGAGTAGTTATAGCCTTATATCTCGATAGTACCCCTGGCAATCAAATTGTAATAAGACTTGCTATTGACAGGACGGGCAGAATATTTACTAGCGTATATATAGCTGGAGTTACATTCGGCACATGGGTTGAGAAATAAATTTTCATTTACCACATCAATCATTTTTTTATGTAAAGAGAGGAAAATATTATGGAAAAAATCAAAATTGGAACCACGGAATACGAACTCATAGTAAATGGAATTACTGAAAGAGAAAAGAGCCGGACATTTACCATTACCTCGGAAGCTCCTTATGCCGAGATCGAGGAGGCATTTGCCGATACATCGAATATCCAGGTACTGTCCGAGATCGGAGAAGTACTCACCGCCTACATGGACGGCGTAGGGCTCAAGTCAATCAAGCGGGATTATGAGGCCGGCACTTATACCGTTGACGTATCCACAGATGCCATGGTAGCGGAGCTCAAGGCCATTAGGGCAATGCTTACGGCGCAAGCACAATAATTCATCCGGAGATGGAGGTATTTATCTATAATTAAAAGAAAGAAGGATAATGTATGAACAGAGTTAAAACAGCAGTAACAGCATTTTTTTCTGCCCTGGCCGGATGGCTTGGGATACTGGCGATCCCGGTATTAGTTTTAGTGATTTGCAACCTCATCGATTATGCAACCGGGCTGGCAGCTGCAAAGTACCGCAATGAGCCGGTAAGTAGCTATAAAGGGTTGCGGGGCATCATAAAAAAGGTTTGTATGTGGTTGCTGATCGGGGTCGGAGCTATGGTTGATTGGTTAATTATTTACGCCGGCAGCACCATAGGTATCACATTGCCGATAAGCTTTTTGATAGCTTGTATTGTGGCCGTCTGGCTGATCGTAAATGAGATCATATCGATATTGGAAAACATGGTGGATATCGGGGTATCGATACCGCCTTTTTTAATGCCATTGGTCCGAAATATCAAGAAGCAGGTGGAGGATAAGGCCGGAGTAAAGGAGGGAATGACGGATGAGTAATATAGCCACAAGCTGCAGGGACATGGCAGCGCTTAATAATCTTGTCAGAGTGATGCTGGAGCTGGCGATCGCAGATATTAAGTCCCAGGGCGTAAACCCGTTGATCGTTGAGACCTACCGCCCACAGGAGCGCCAGAACTATCTCTACTGCCAGGGTCGGACCATAGCCGAGTGTACTGCTAAAGGTATCAGCAGCTCCTTTGCTAAGGCTTATTGCAATCCTAAAGCCGGTAAAGTTACCTGGACGCTTAACAGTGTACATAAGAGCCGTAAGGCAGTGGATGTGGTACCACAGCGCATTGTAAATGGGAAAATGACTGCTATTTGGGATAGTAAAGACAAAGAGACAAGGATCATTATTAACACCATGGCTCGATACGGCTTTGAGCCTGGAGCCAACTGGACAACCACTCCGGACAGCCCACACTTCCAGGTTAAAGGAGATTTCACAACTGTGTTCAAAACGGGCTGTACAACTCAGTTTGTCACGATGGCGGTACAAATTGCACTTAACCGTAAAATAGGGGCTGGATTAGTCACGGACGGCGCCTGGGGAGCAAGGACGACGGCGGCAGTCAATGCCTTCAGGCAGCATATGGGTTATAAGAATACTACCTCCGGGCAGCTCGGTAAAGATGCATTGAGAGATTTGTTTGCTGTTTGACATACATAAAGATACCCCGGTCCAGTGTATTGCTGGCCGGGGATATTACTATTTCATATAAGCTTCATACCATTTCTT
>JAEZFH010000430.1 GCA_023437885.1 Bacillota bacterium
CGGGGAAGCGCCCGCTAGCCTTTTTTACCGTGGAGAAGAAACCCCTATGTCCGCTTTATCCGGGCTTCATGTACCGCTGGAAGTCCCTGAATGATAACACGGTCAACGGTATCATCGAAATGCTGGAATTTATAGATGATACATTTAAAGAACGGTATGTAGCCGGTTAACCCGGAACTTACCCCGCTATTTCCATCGCAAAAGGACAGTGCTCCCCCTTTTGCGATGGACCAGCTCAGTGTTTCTCATCGAAGGACAATCCATAATTCCCGGAAATATGCTCTAGCAAAGCCACACATCCGCTCCAGACATCCTCATAGGTCCTCTCAAAATCACCCGTATACCAGGGATCCTCCACATCTCGGGCTTCTCCGATAAAATCGAGGAGCTTATGTAGCTTATTCTTCGCTTCCTTCCCAAGGATACGGCTCATGTTCATCATATTCCTCTGATCCATGCCGATGATATAATCATAATACTGACCATCCTGGCAGATCAGCTGACGGGCGAATTTTCCTGCGGCAGAGATACCGTGCTGACTCAGAATCCTCCTGGTTCCCGGATGAACCGGGTTTCCGGTTTCCTCTGTGCTTGTTGCTGCTGATGCGATCTCAAAGAGATGTCCGACTCCTTTCTTCTGCACCAGATCCCGGAAAACAAATTCTGCCATGGGGGAACGACAGATATTACCGTGACATACGAATAGAACTTTAATTTTCATTCAATATTCCTCTCATACCTGAATATACAGCAGAATGGCTGCCTGTTCAGGGTTTTTATGTTTTATCCATGATCCGCATATCTTCTTTGGATTAACCGATCAGAAGGTATGGGATAAGCTTTTTTAAGAACTCATAATTTTTTATTCAGCTTCATACAAACATCGTATCATAGGATGTGACGATATTCCAGTACTATCTGAGGATGACTTAGATCTGTAATTTACCTTGAAACTTTACACACAGGTTATAGTATACCGACTGACACCCAGGATACAAATTGCAAGTCAAGGATAGCTTTTCATTTCTTTTATACAGGATAGATTAATATTACTCTCTTGACAACCTAACAACTGTTAGATATACTATTATCTAACAGTTGTTAGGTATTATAGGAGGAAAGGTATGAATTATATTGAACAGAGCACAAAAGAAAAAATTCTTGCCACGTCACTGCAGATGTTTGCCACAGACGGATATACCGCTGTATCTGTCAGAAACATCAGCAATGCAGTAGGCATTAAGGAAAGCTCCATCTATTATCACTTCAGGAATAAGGAAGATATTTTTCAGACCATACTGAGTCAGGCAGAGGAATTGATGCAGATGAAAAAAGAAATTTTTATTAATGCATTGCATTCCGTTTCAAGAATCGAATGTGAAAAGTTTATAGATACCGGAATTGCATATGTTGAAAATTATTTATTGGAAGATAATGTGCATCAGTTGATCCAAATGCTTACTATTGAGAAGCAAAGAAACAAGGAGGCAGCATCTGTTTACCACAAGCTACTCTTCACCGCTCCGCTGGAGCATCATAAAAATATCTTTGCGTATATGATGGATAAAGAATATATTATTGCAGATAATCCTGAATTTTTGGCAGCAGAATATCAGGCAATCATATTATTTATATTTCATAAATATTATTCCGATCCAGATTTTGTATCGGATGCGATAAAATCCAAAGCCAGGCAAGAGCTGAGCTTCTTGTTAAAACGCTTTTATAACCGATATTTTTCAAGGGAGGCTCAATGATGATGAAACTCTACAAAACACAAAAAGCAGAAAAAAATATAATTACGACCTATGACCGATTACTTAACGAATGGGGTGTCGATGTAACACCGAATGATATCCTAACACGATATGGCAGTACTCATATCAATGAGTTTGGTAACATTGATGCTCCTCCCGTCCTGCTATTTCACGGTGTTGGTGACGATTCCGCTCTGATGTGGATATATAATGCCGCCGCACTTGCACCATACTTCCGGCTATATGCGGTTGATACCCTTGGAGGTCCGGGAAAAAGTATCCCCAATCGCAGCTATAACAAGGAGTTTGATGATGCCCTCTGGATTGATGATATCCTGAATGGTTTGGGGCTGAAGAAGGTAAAGATTGTCGGCGTATCACATGGCGGGTATCTGGCACAATACTATACGCTTGCCAGACCGGAACGCGTGAGTAAGGCAATCTGCATGGCATCCAGCGTGCCTGCCGGAGCTACCGGGAGTCCAATGAAAACAATGATAAAGATATTTTTCCCCGAAGCTTTATTTCCAACGCAGCAAAATATAAAGAAGATTTTGGTGAAGCTATCCGGTAAGAACAGTGCTGTTTTTACAGAAAATCCAATGATTCTTGAGCATTTCACCTGTCTTTTGCGAGGTTATAACAATATGTCAATGCGTTATCACAAGGTTACAGGCTTTTCAGATGAGCAGCTCGAAAGTATACGAAGCAAAACTCTCTATCTTATCGGCGAGATGGATCCCTTTTCTATTCTGGGAGGGAAAGCGGCATTGATAAAATATAATATGAATACCCGCTTTTTTGCAGATGCAGGGCATGGTATTAACCATGAAATTGCGGATGAAATCAATGCTATATTAATTGAGTACCTTAGCAGTATGGAAGCCTGAGAAACAAGGCTTCCATTTTCTTTTATAAACAATCTAAAGGCATCATATTACCGGTTCAATAAAGAGCGAAATAATCCCTCCGCACACCATCCCTTCGTCCGCATCATTTCCCGTCATGTCAACGTTTGTTAAGGAAGGTTTTCCATCATTCATACATTGAATTGCTTTTTGCCTCGCCTCTGCCTCGACACATCCGCCGCCAATGGTATCTATGATCGTTCCATCCTTTAAAACCAGCATTTTGGTACCTACTCCCCTTGGGGCTGAACCTTTTCTTGCCACAATCGTTACCAATGCTTTCGGAAGGTCTTTGTATTCTTCACTGTCCAAATATTTTAGCATTTGTCTTGAATAACCGGAGCCTGCCTGTACGGAATTTTTCTTAAGAACAATCTCACCCATAATGGCAATTGCAATTTCTACCGGTGTTTCTGCTTTGATATCCAGACCGATTGGTGAATAAATCTCGTCCAGTTTCCTTCGGTCAATGCCTTTTTCAACCAAGGCCTCTTTCACCATACGAACCCGGACTTTACTTCCAATCATTCCAATATACCGGTTCTCCTTCTGAATGATATTTTCCAGGCACACCTGGTCATGCCGGTGCCCTCTTGTTACTATGACGAAAAAGGTACTGGCATCTCCAGGGATCTGCTTCAGTGCATTCTCAAAATCATCGCACAGAACCAGGTCCGCTCCCGCTATCCGGGCATTGTTGGCAAACTGAGGCCGGTCTTCAATCACCGTAACATTTAACCCCATCATCTTGCTAATCTTTATCAGCGGTATCGATATATGGCCGGCACCGCAGATCACTACCTTATAATCCTCCTGCAGCCGCTCGATATAAATCCAGCGGTCATCTGCCTCAATAAGGGAATCTCCCACCTGAAACTGACTGACTGCTCTTTTCCATAAATCCATATCACCTGTGGAATATACAATCTCACCGTCAAGAAAAACTGCCTTCTCTCCCATCCCGATGCCTTGGACCACAGTAGCGATATAATAATTCTTATCTTTCTCCAATGTGTTAATATAATGATAAAATTCCATCCTGATTCCTTCTTTCCGGCTCGTAAATTTTTCTTCCAGGTTTCTTTCTATTACAGGCAGCCCTGCCATGATCTACCATTTCCTTAATCTCCTTAATCCTATGATCGGGTCCTCTGCCGGAAAATATTCCAGGCCAATGTATCCCTGATATCCTGCAGCTGCCAGCTTCTTCAGCATTTCCTTATATTCGATTTCTCCATAGTCCAATTCATGCCTTCCCGGATTGCCGGCTGCATGAACATGTCCTATTTTATCCAGCAGCTTCAGACTGCGCCGGAGAATATCTCCCTCCATAATTTGCTGGTGGTAATAGTCAAACAGCATCTTAATGTAAGGCGAAGCAACTTTACCGATGATATCAGCTGCGACATCGGAAGACCATAAGAAGTATCCTTTATGATCAATCACTGTATTCAGCGGCTCAATAACCAATGTTATTTCCTGGTTTTCAAGCAGCGGAATACATTCCGCCAACCCGTCCTGAATATTTTCCTTTTGCACCTCATATGCTTCGCCTGTATCATTCCCTACCTGGGAAATAATACATCGACAGTCTAATATTTTCGCAGTCTCAATTGTCTCTCTGAGGCCTTGTATATACTCTTTTCTTTTGCTCCTGTCCGTCAGGCTTACGAATCTGGTGCATATGGCTGAAATATCTACTCTATTATCCAGGCGGCTCCGGTTGATGGACTGAATATCTTTATCCCACCAGGACCAAAATTCCACCGCACTATAACCCAATGCTCCCACTGTCTTTATTGCATCCGCAGTATTCATACTTCTGAGTACACTATCCGTACAAACTGAAAATTTCACTCTGCTTCCTCCATAATGTATATCGACATTTACCATATGTACAAATCATATGGTATGCTGCTTCGCAGCAGGATGCACCCTCCATACGTTCCGCGCATACGCATAAATACACACACATAAATGTGCGGTACAATATCTAACGATATGATATCATGGACGCAGGACATGTTCATGATCTTCCGCTCCAATCGCATGCTTGCGAGTAACCTCACTTCATGCTCACTACGCTTTTATTATATCACAGGACCTTTAAAATTTCATCTTGGTTTTACCAACCCAGGATAACGAATAGAATAATTTATCAAACAGAATGAAACATGACCGCTGTTGCAGACAGCGGTCATGTTCCTCCATATTTCTCATTTTATCATTATTTTAACAATTTCACAATCTGTCTGTTTCATCCCTTCCTTGCCCAGATGCTGGACATTTTGAATGGTTCTTTCCACATCACGGTCAACAATTCCATCCCCGTTTTTAAATTCCTGTCCGTTGACATACATGTGATAGCCTAAGATCCCTGCTTCTATACTTGATGCTATTTTTCCTGCGCAGGATGGCTTTGCTCCGTCACAGATAATTCCGGAGACGATAGCCAGCGAATTAACCAGGGTGTGCGCTAATTCCTGGTATTTTCCTCCATATAGATATGCTATCCCGCAGCCCGCGGCACATCCGGCGGTTACCGCTCCGCAGTATGCCGACAAGGTTCCTATTCCGTGCTTTGTATGGATCGAGGTTAAATTAGATACCACCAGAGCCCGGTACAGCATGTCCTGGCATACCTGCAATTCCTTCGCATATTCAATGACCGGAACGGACACGGTGATTCCCTGATTTCCGCTGCCCGAGTTAATAATTACAGGCAATTCGCAGCCGGACATCCTTGCATCGCTTCCTGCTGCTGCCTTTGCTACTGCCCGGGCCTTAATACCCTCTTCATTGCTTTTTAATATTGTCTTTCCCAGATTGGCGCCATAATCCGTTACTAATCCCTCCTCGGCAATCCTGGAATTGTACAATATCTGTCTGTCTAAAACGTCCTTTACATCATTTATATCCACTGTATCCGCAAATTCAATGATTTCCTTTAAGGAAAGACAGCTATAATCCAATTCGGAGTATTCTACCCCGGCTTTATCACTCTGCTTGACCCAGCCGTCCACCGGTGCATCATTTTTGAATACCTCTGTTATATTGGCATGCTTTTCCCTGATATGTACCTTCACCCTGTTTTTATCATCGGAAAGCTCAATGATAATATCCAGGGGATACGGACTCTCCATGCTGCCCACTTCCACCTCCCGGCTATCCATGGCTTCCCTGATCCTATCCTTCTGTTCCTCACTGACCCCGGCGATTACCTCCAGCTCCCTGTGCGCATCCCCGGCTAACACTCCTGCCAATACCGCTGCCTTAATCCCCTTTAATCCATTGGTGTTGGGAACAACTACGCTTTTTGCGTTTTTAATAATATTATTGCTCACTAGAATATTAATTCTTTGCGGCATATTTCCCAGCACTTCTCTTGCAACGGAAGCTGCATAGGCTATCGCAACCGGCTCGGTGCATCCCATGGAAGGAACTAATTCGTGCTTTAATATCTTGATATAGCTATCATAATTTTTAGTAGTCGTATTCACATTAACCTCTTTCAAGTATTACAGATTTGTTCATCAAGCATCTTTACGGTAAACGCTTTCCTGCAGCCATATATAAGGAATACCACTCTTCTCTGGTTAAACCAAGATCTGCTGCCTTACAGATATCCTGCAGCCGTTTCGCATTGGTAGTTCCTACAATTGTCTGAATCTGTGCGGGATGCCTTAAAATCCAGCCTACGGCTACCGCGGAGTTCTCAACCTCATACTTTGCTGCCAACCGGTCAATTTCTTTATTTAACTCAGGGAATTTCTGATTATTTAAGAATACCCCTTCAAAGAAGCCGTATTGGAACGGGGACCACGCCTGAATGGTAATATCCTTTAATCTGCAGTATTCCAAAATACCGCCTGCTACATCCTTACCATGACTATTCTCCATGTTTACATTGATACCGGAATCGATGATACCGCAATTGGTAAGGCTGAATTGCAACTGGTTTACACTGATCTTATTCTCACAGTACTTGTTCAGTAATTCAATCTGAAAGGAATTCTGGTTGCTTACACCAAAATACTTTACTTTCCCCTGTCTCTCTAAAATACTGAAAGCCTCCGCAACCTCCTCCGGCTCCATTAAGGTATCCGGCCGATGCAATAATAAAAAGTCCACATAATCTGTCTTTAACCTCTTCAGACTGCTGTCAACGGATTCTAAAATATGCTGCTTTGAAAAATCGTAGCAGCACCCCGGCCTAATGGAACACTTTGTCTGAAGAATTATTTGTTCCCTGATGCTGGAATTCATCTGAATTGCTTCCGCAAAGAAGGCTTCTGCTTCCCCTTTCGCATAGATATCTGCATGGTCGAAAAAGTTAATTCCGTTGTCGATTGCTGTTTTTATTAAATATTCTGCCTCATTTCTGTCTCTTTCCGTAATTCGCATGCACCCGAGACCGATTGCAGGCACTTGTATTCTTTCTTTTCCTATCGCTATTTTTCTCATATGCTTTAACCTCTTCCTATTTACTGTCCTATTTACGGTTGCTTAATTTTTCTATCGCCTTTACATAAATTCGTATCGCTTTTTTCAGATTTGCTATGGATTGCACTTCATCGGCGCTGTGACAGCCCCCATGACCCGAAGGAAGGCCAAGCTCGCTTATATTCATAGGCAGGCCCGGGCCAAAGCCCACCGCACCCGGAATTTTCCTGGCATAGGTTCCGCCTCCCATCAGATAGGCTTCCTCCGTATTTCCGGTTTCTTCATGATACGCCTCCATTAATTTTTGAACCAACGGATGATCTTTATCAATATGATAAGGAGGATTGTCCTCGATCTTGGTTACCGACCAATGATAGTTTTTTAATACCTCCCCTATCCTTTCGATGATTGTCTCAACGGGTACCGTGACCGGATACCGGATATCCAGCCCTGCTTTTATCACTCCCGCCTCCAATGTAAGC
>JAEZFH010000443.1 GCA_023437885.1 Bacillota bacterium
ATTACGCACAGTATGAGATATTTGATCCATGGTAAGTGGCCTCCTTTAAAAAACTAATAGTTTTTTGCATTTTTTAAAGTATGCCACAAAAAATAAATTTAGCCTAGGCGAGCGATTTGACGCTTACTTTCTAACCCTAATGTCGCGCATAAAAGAAAAACACAGATATCTCGTTCAGCGTGACGCTTCTTATTATAGAAATCAATAATTTCTTTGACATTTTCTGTCGTCAAATGATTACTATTTTTCTTATTTTCCGTTACTTCAAAGTCTTCCAAGCCATAACTTCTTCCTTTATCAAATAGTGTCCTTGCAATTTTTCCATTATCTTTTAGTGTATTTAACATAGAACTAA
This sequence comes from Bacillota bacterium, assembly GCA_023437885.1. GTDB lineage: Bacteria > Bacillota > Clostridia > Lachnospirales > Lachnospiraceae > Mobilitalea. Next base: position 356 of record JAEZFH010000443.1, read on the forward strand.
TATGGGAATAATTATTAGCTATTGATTGACTGGATGATATACTTTTTAGCCCGTTCTCACCATTCTTTTTATATTCAATAAAACTTATAAAATCTTCTAAGCTAATCTCCTCAAGTATACTATTTCTATATTTTCTAATTTTCTTTTCTGAATAAAAGTCAAAAAATTGATATAATGTAGTTTTTCTTGTCCAGGGCATTGCTGAGGAGCTGCCCTTCCTCCAGGATATTCCTTGTAATACGGTTGGTATTATTGAGAGCTTTGGTTAAATTGACATCATTTTTAGAGGTAAATACACAGCTCCACTGTAAATTCAGGATTTTTTGATTCTCCGTCCTCTGTGCATCGAATTCTTCTCCCAGAAAAAGAATGTATGGTTCCGTAGATATATTTTGTATAACATCACTCGCTTGAAAGTGATCCACTTATAATGCAACTGCCTTCAAAACCCTTTCCACTAAAATCTCTTTATGTGGAATTATTGCAGTAATATATTTTCTTATGCTGCGTCTATCATTGATTGGGGTAGCCGTTTCCATATTCAAACCCTTTGAATAATTGAAGATATGATCCCTGTAAGTTTCTATTCGAGTATATCAGGCAAAAAAAGAAGTCCATCGCCTTATGGCAATCGACTTCTTTCTTACCTTATCAATTGGGCCTTGGCCCGGTAGCAAGGCAGTAGCAGGAATCAATCGGTTATTTTTACAACCACATGCTCAATCGCCGTATGGCGGTGCATATATATAACATGCAGCAGCCCTTCCCGATCCCGGCACATCGCCGGCTGGCATTTGTTGCCCGGAGGCGGGGCCAGTTCAATCAGATTGCTCCAGGTCTTTCCCTCATCCTTCGTATACGCAAGCGTCAGGGGGCTTCTTTCATGCCAATCCGCCACCGGTGTATCATTATATGCCATTAGAATCGTTTCACTGTCCCAGCTTAACACGTCTATTTTACTTTCATTATTAAGAATACCGCTGGGAACCGGCTTCGTCCATGTCTTTCCTCCATCCCGGCTTTCTGCTGTATAGGAAGGTACCGAGCTGATTCCGTCCCCCCACCCGGTAGAACCGGGGCAGGTGCGTGAAAACATCCGGATGGTTCCGTCCGGACGAAGGCAAAGCGCAGGCTCCCGAATTAGGTTACCGTCATCTGCTGACAGCAGCGCTCCCTGTTCCCAGGTATCTCCGTCATCATGAGATAGATAGATCCGTACTGCACCGAAATATTTATCTTTAATTTCGCTGCTGGTGGATGCAAAGACAATCGTTCCGTCCGAAAGAAGAATACTGTCGTTTGAGGCATGCCCGCTCTGAATACCCGCCGGCACTGCCGGCTGCCAGGTACGCCCTCCGTTCGCAGTCTTGCGCATCCAAAGCTCATCCCGACCATTGCACCAGGTGGTGAAATTTGTTTCCGTATCTAAAAACTTTGCAAACAGCAGTATAATTTCCCCTTTTTTGTTTCGGATGAATACCGGATCATGGCAGCAATAGCGGATATCACACCCTACCGCATCCGGATTGCTCCATTCCTTTTTTCCGTACTCTAATACGGATACCCAGTCCTTGGCATCCCGTCCCATGGGATCTCCATTCCATTGTAAAAACCCGCCGTTCCATACGGCAAGCAGATTCCCGTTATCCGCCAGCGTCAGGCTAGGCATATGATAGCACTGGCGCTCGTCAAACCATTCAACAACCCATTTTCTTTCAACAATTTCTGCTTTCATCTTAATTAACCACTCCTTTCTGATTTTGGGTGACGGTCACCGACTTTTTACAAAATCCCACTGTCACAAACTGTGTAACGGAGAGAATCAGCAGGCTGACCATCTGTACCATGAGTGAATTTCCAAAAAAGCCGCCTATCAGCAAAATAATAGCAATTCCGATACTTCGGCCCAGTACCAGGGCACACTCATTGAAAGCAAACATCTCCGGCCGGTGGTTATCCAACCCGGATGCATTCTGCAGCCTGTCCAATAAATTTGAATAGCACGAATTTTCAATAAAGCCTGCAAAAAGTGAATTTAAAATGGTAAATATAAAAATCATCACCACATTCAGCTGAAAAAGGCAAACAGCAGCAGCCGCACTCAGAACCGCTGCCGCCAGCGCCATATAACGCAGGCGGTTTTCATGAGTTAGCAGCCGGCTCATCAGAGTGAAGGATAAAATAGAAACCACCGCTCCCACGAAATTGTTTACTCCGATCAGCCATTCGTTGCTAATCATCTGATACAAAATTATACTTAGGATAAAAGTAAATACTCCCTCCCGGATACCCTTACTGCCCTGTGCAAGCAGGGCATAACGCAGGGGTTCGTTTTGCCAGGCCAGCCGCAGGGACCGGACATATTCCGCCCGGTTTCCTTCCGGCGCATGTTTTTTCGGAAGACGGATTGCCAATACTGCCGTTATGACCGATACAATGAACGCCATGATAAAAACCATAAGGTAACCCTTTGGGGTGCCGCCCTTCACAATAATCCAGCCGGCAAGCAAAGGAGCCGTCAGATTAACCACCGACATGCAAATGCCGATAATGGCAACGCCGCTGTCCCGGTTTTTCAACTCCGTCGTATCCGACAGCAGGTTACCGTATGCCAGCCAATAAAATCCGTCCGACACCCCCATAAGTGCGGCAAGAACCAGATGAAAATCGGATACATTCCGCCCCTTCAGAAGCAGCAAAATCAGAACAAGATACAAAACATTATATCCGGCAATTCCTACAATCGCCACAAAACCGGGGCTGGTCCGGTGCAGCACCGGTACGGCTGCCAGCATGGAAACGGCTCCTGTCAGAAAAAACACCAGATTAAACATCATCACAACATTAATGTCATTGCTTTCTCCAAGAAGCAGCGTATTGATGAACACACCCGGCAGCCGTACCGAAACCAGAAAGCTGGTATGCACCAGCAAAAAAGAATAATACCCCGCCCGAAGTGCATCTCCTCCGACAGCGCGCTTTAAGAATTTAATAGGATTAATTTTTAAGAACATATTGATTTCCTTTACTCAGTAAATATTAACAATGCAGCTTCCATGGAAGGAATTTGCACCGGAAGCGTGCATATACCATCCTGTACCTCACAGGTGAAGATACTTTCCTCTCCCAGAGATGGCAGTACAGTAATTATCTTTGGAATAAGGTTTCCCGTACTAAGACGAACCTGTAAAGCATCGTCGCTGGAGCCATTCACCAGATACAGAAAGGTCTTTCCTTCCAATACGGTACAATAGGGCTCAAGATACGGTGATTTTACCACCATCGGAAGCTTTTGCAGGACAGTACTCAGGATCTCCTGCAGGATAGCCTGCCGCACGCTGTTCAAAAGCATCTGGGGGATTTCAAGCGGTTGCGAAAAATGTCCGAAGGGGTAGATCAGCACACGCCCATTAATAACCGTCTGCCCTGTAAAAGCGAACCGCCGGAAGGAGTCATAAAATGCCGTGTAGGTCTCCTTTTCTACCCCGTCAAGATACCGGACCTCCAGTACATCACTGCAAGAGATTACAGCGGAAGCCCGTGCCACCGGGATTCCGCAATAGGTATGCCCGTTGACCACCTGCTCATAGGTATAATCACCTTCATTCTGACGATGCCAGACAGCGCTCTCTATTCCTGCCAGAGCACCCAGACCTATTTCTTCCAGAACAGCTGCCGCATCCCCATTTAATATAACAAAATTATTCTCAAACAACAGCCTTACCTGTTCTGCAGCCAGACTACGCAGATATTGCCCGCTGACAGCCACCACTTCCCCAGACAGCTCAGGTGTGGTGCAATAGCAATAGGGAATCCCCATGGCCGGCAGCAGGCCTGCAAAGAAAACCTCCTGAGGATACAGCTCCTCCATATCTCTTCCTTCCGTTGTATGAAGGAAATAGGAGGCACGCTCATCAAGCATAACACATACTCCCTTCCTGCTACCCTGAAATGCCCCCAGCTGTGTAAGGCGGTTTAAATAGGGCTTGGTTTCACGCAGGATCTGCTGGTAGCCCTCTTCCCATACAATCCCGTTGCCATTCAGATCATACAGGTCAATGGTAATGCCCGCCATATCAAGCGGCATTCCCGCCAGAAGCTGAAAACGCGTAAAGCTGCGGGATTTGGCAAAACGGGAATAAGGATAATTCTCAAGTTCGGGGTAAACAAGGGTATCCGGGGGCAGAAGCGCACGGCATGCCATTGATACCATATTAAAATTCTGAAGATAATTCCAGGCGGCTCCCTCCGTATACCCCGGAAGATGAACACGGTTCACCGGCTTACTATTCCCGGACAGGGCGTGCAAAAGCCTGTGCCAGTCCCGTCCCTCTGCGGCATGGACATGGGGAACACTGCTCATAAGTCCTATTCCTGCCTTTGGAGCCGCGGCATGCACGGCCTTCTCTATGCGAGATGCGGTTTCACACAGAACATCACTGCAGGTATCAAGCCAAATACGGCGGTAAGGATGCGGCTCCTCAGGCTTAAGAACTCCTGCGATAAATTCCTTACGGGTAAGCGTTTTTCCTGCACGGGCACTATAAAGCTTCATATGCTCTTCACAGAAGCAGCCACCCCAATGCAGCGGCTCGTGGTTATGATAGCGAAAGTCATCCTCGACCCACACGATCTCCGGCTGAAGCTCTGCATAGCGCGCATAAATATCCGCAATATAGCTCCGCCATGTCTCATCCATCGGGCACACACAAAGCGTCGCCTCCCGTCCGTCTACATCCACCATCCGGCGAAAAGACTGGTCATTCCTCAGGCTCTTTCCCAAATCAGCATGCATAATGCTATGCCAGTGGTTGACAGACAGTGTCACGCCCTTTTGCTCAAGCTTGGGTTGAAGCGCCCGCATCATATCCAGATAAACCTGCTGCTCCGCTTCGTCCATGTGCCCGGTATTAAGCTCCTGCACATTAGCGAATACCGCCACATCGTCAATAAAGGCCTCTTCTACAAAGCGGAGTAATGCCTCGCTCTCCGTCCGGCCGTTAAACTCCGGATCACAGCAAAAACGAAAGGTATAGCAAAAAGCATCTTTTAACATAAGTTTTCTCCTAAAGGGGGTTATCGGTTGTCTTCATACCGTAGAAGGACAGCATGCTCATTCGCATGCAGTCACAGGGAATTCCAACACCGGGATTCATCCGCCACGCACCATGAAGGACAGCATTGTCCCCCAAATCCCGTGCAAAATGCAGTGTCAGACTTTTATTGTGCGTTTCGTAGCTTTGTACAGGAACCAGACCTGCTCCATCCTCCGCTTCAAAGGGAAGTAAAGCTGCAGGCACATCAAAAGAATTAATCCAGTTATTAATGTAGCGGAAGGTTAATTCCACCGTATCGGGCGCAGTCTTCACCGCACTTTCGGCACGGGGTGCCCGCCACTCCAGATTTCTTCCGTACAGCTCTGCCAATGCGCAGCGTGCACACCGTTCGCCTACCACAAGGTTTCCTTGAGCCGAATTATGAATAAAATCATACATGGCCACATCATTGGAGGAAACCGTATATACATACGGAATTGTGTCCATCGCCCGCACCTGTGCTTCCCGCACCATCCCCCACTGGCGGTCCAGAATCTCGGTCGTTTCCATTAGGCAACGGTTGATCTGCACCGTGATAAACGGCAAGGCAGGAGCCTTAAGCCTCTCCCGTAAGCCGCGGACAAAGGCTGTAAACCTCTCCAGATAATTACTGGCACTGTTTTCATAGCCCTCCGCCTCACCCTGGCACCACAGCACTGCCCTGGGATTGATGCCGTATTCCGCAAGCTGCTCCAGCATATTGTGCGTAAGCGCACCGTTTTCCTCAAGGTTGAACCATCGCAGCGGTGCGCCGCCGTAGGCAGACATTATAATACCGATGGGATAACCCAGCTCCCGCTTTAAAATCTTGGCAAAATGCAGCCAGGGTGTATGTCCGGGATTATGGTTCTCAAAATGTCCGGTATGAATGCTTCCGGTGGTTTCACCCAGGGGATGGGCTGCCAACGCCCATTTCCCGCTGTTGCGAAGAAGATGAACCCCAAGCTCTGGGGCGTCCTCCACAGGATTCTTAGCCCGGCCGGCCGCATTGCTCTGTCCGGCTACTACAAAAATATCACCCACACCGATATGATGTACCATATCGCCCCGCGTACAGGACAGTCCGTCCCAGCCCTCATATTCCATATAAGTTTCGATACGGTACAGTCCTCCGGCAGGCACCTTCGAGAACACAATTCTCCAGGTACCGTCCTCCCATGTCTCGCATAAGGTCCACGGCAGAAGGCTATCACCGTTCGCTTCATAAGCAATGCGCGCCTTTACCGTAGGCTTGCCGACCGCAATCTCCTCAAAAATCAGAGGAAGCTCCTGGGACAGCCGCACACGATGGAAGCGCCCGGTAAGCACAATAGTCGCCGTACCGTCCGCTCCCTGCTGAAAAATCTGCCATTCACTGGCACCTGATTCAATTGTTACGCCATAATCCATCTATTATCATTCCTTTCCGCAGCGCCATTCTGCCGGCAGCTCTCTTACCAGCGAAGCTGGATCGCAGCACTACATTTATAACTCCCGCTTCCTTTATCATAAGCAGGAAGCGGGAGTTATCCTTCGCCTCCTGAGAGGCGCAAATAATCAGGGTATTTTAATCTTCTAAAATTATTTCATATTGCGGGCATTGACAATCGCTTCATTTAACATGGCTTCCAGATCCTGTGCCCCTGCAGCCTCATATTCCCCGACGTATTTATCCCAGTTGTCGTCAATATCCAACTGGCCGCCGATCATCTGTGTCAGATAGCTGTTGGTGATATCATTCAGCTTTGCACGGATGTCAGAAGCCTCGGAAGGCAGGCTGATCAGATTATAGTAAGCCGGCAGGGCGGTCACCGCGGTATCAACGAAAGTATCGATGATGCTCTTTGCGTAGTTCGTAAGCTCTGCATCCTGCCCAGTTGCCCACTCGTTGCTGTAGTCTGCCGGACTGGATACGGCCTCCCACCAGCTTTTGTTTTCAAAATCCACACGATACTCTGTTCCGCAGAACATATAGCTGAACCATACATACTTGCAGCGTCCGTCCGTACCGTAGCCGTAAGCCTTATTGATATCATCCCAGTAGTCGGAGCCGTGAGAAGCATCAAAGGTTCCGTCAACCGTATTATGCAACAGATCCTGTCCATCGCCGGAGGCAAGAAACTCAACAAGGTCAAGAACGCGATCCGGGTTTTTGCAGGAAGAAGGAATGAAATAGTGGCTTCCAATCCATGTTCCTGTGGTATAGGTTGTTCCGGTCTTTCCGTCCTGTTCCAGTGCAGTTCCGAGAGTCAGGTCACTCGCTGCGGCAGAAGGATTGGAGGCAAGCCAGCAGCTTGTATAGAAATCCTTGAACTGCCCGGGATAACCAAAGCCAAAGTTAATAGCACCGATCTTGCCTGCGCCGAAATCAGCGTAAGCGTCGTCAAAGTCACCCTTTACACCGATGTTGGAATCCAGACCGCCAGCCTTGTAAAGAGCTGCCAGCTGCTTAACAACCTCTTTGCTCTTATCCGAGGTGGTAGCCAGTGTCCAGCGTTCACTGTCTGTTCCCAGAGTGCCGGAAAGAGAAAAGCCGGCCCAGGCATCTCCGGTAGGTGCCAGGATGGTCGTTCCCTGCGGTGCAGCAAGGGTCTTGTCAATTTCATTCCAGTTAGTCAACTTGTTATTGCGCGGCCACCAGCCAATATAGCCTGCCTGGCCTGCGGCACTTGCATAAGCAAGGAATTCATCCACCGTTTTCGGAACATTGCCCGAATTTGTCTCATCAAGTATTGCCTGATTGTAAACAGGAACCCCTGCAAAGGCCGGGTCCGCAAAGGCCGCTACACCATAGATGGCATACGCATTGTCCGCATCACCTGTGTACAGCTTGTTGTAAGCCCTATACTCGTCTGAATTAATAATTTTATATAAGACTGGGTAACGCTGCGGATCGGCATTGACAATTTTGCTGATATTTATTACCAAGCCATCCCCCACCCATTTGGAGATCTTGTCGCTCTCGCCCCAAGTCGGGAATAGATCTGCTGCTCCCCCGGTGAACAATTCTGTCTGCATACGTTCATCAAAGCCATCAGAGCCTGTGTCATACTCTACTGTCACGTTGACAGCAGCTTCAATCGCCTTTTTAACCGGATCTTTTGCCATACCACCCACATCATCAACACTGTTGCCAAACTGTGCGAAACGAATATTTATCTTTTTACGGTCTGCATTGGATTCGACAGAGCTGTCATTGGGAGTTTCTTTTCCGGTCTCCTTGGGGGCCGGGTCCTGCTTGCATGCAGTCAGCGTAGTCAGCGTAAAGGCAAGCACAAGGATGAGTGATAAAATCTTTTTCATTTTCATAATTCTCCTCCTGATTTCTATTTATATTCTGGCTCTTTGCAGAGCAGGAACTACTCTTTTACGGCTCCCAGGGTCATGCCGCTGGCAAAATGCTTTTGCAGAAATGGATAAACACACATAATCGGCAGCATTGCACAAATAATTGTCGCCATACGTAAAGCCATGGGCGGCGGAAGCTGCAAGCCAAGGGACACCGCTCCGTTTCGCACCTGATTCATCATGGACTGATCCGTCAGCATTCTTCGCAAAATCCATGCGAAGGGCTGTAACTGTGTCTTATTGGAGATAAACATCATGTAGCTGTAGTAATCATTCCAGTTAATCACTGCGACAAACAACCCTACGGCGGCAAGCAGCGGACGGCTTAGGGGGATAACCACCCGGAAGAACACACCGATATCATTGCAGCCGTCGATGCGGGCCGCCTCTTCCAGCTCCACAGGCACGGAATAGTAAAAGAAATTTCGCATGATAATAAAATAAGTAATGTTCAAGGCACCGGGAATCACCATCACCCAATAGGTGTGCAAAAGCCCGGTGTCCTTATAAAGCATGTATTCAGGAATCAGACCTCCGGTAAAGAACAAATTGAAAACCACCAAAGCATTGATTACCTTCATCCCGCGTACATGAACCTTGCTGACTCCATACGCCATGGCCGAGGTCACCAGCAGGCTCAGCAGCGTAGCAAGTACCGTCTTGGATACCGATATCCCCATACTGTTGACGAAGGATTTTGTACTGAAAATCGCCTTATAATACTGCAGATCCACACCCGTGGAAGGCCATATCAGCAGTCCTCCTTTTATATATTCCTGATACGGCGTGATCGACGCTACAAACACATACCATAAGGGGTAAAAGCAAATAAAAGCAAAAGTAACGCAAAATACGAGAACAAACACGTCGTAAAAATTAAATCCGAGAACCCGCTTCATATTAAATGGATTTTTACTTCGTTCTGTTACAATCTCACTTGACATTGGCCGCAATCTCCTTCCCAATCAAAAAATTCCCATAACATCCATTTTTTTAATAAATTTATTTGCTATAAGGACGATAATCAGTCCAGCTAAATTCAACACGAAGTTTGTAGCTGTTGACAGCTCAAAATTCGTTCCGGAACCGCCAAGAGAGATTCGGTATATATAGGTGCTTAAAACATCGCCGGTACTTAAAACATAATTGCTGTAAAGATTGTATACCTGGTCAAAATTAGAGATGAACAGGCTGGAAAGCTGCAGAATCAGCATAACCATGATACTGGGTAAAATACGGGGGATAGTTATATGGATCAGCAAATCCTTGCGGTTTGCGCCGTCAACGGTAGCCGCCTCGTACAGGCTTGGGCTGATTCCGGCCAATGATGCCATATACACAATAGTAGAGTATCCGGCCGTGTTAATTTTTTTAGTT
>JAEZFH010000460.1 GCA_023437885.1 Bacillota bacterium
CTGTATTTAGAGAGCTTAGTTATCTGTCTGTTTCTTAAATTCCTTTAAATCAGCCAGCTTATTATTATTTTTACTGACTCTCATTTTCCTGTTTGTATTTTGTACTTTTGCTCTCGGTTCATATTTATCGCATTTCTGGCAATAGTGCTCATGGCATGCGTCCCTGCCCTTCTTACACTGACCCAAAGCAATATAATTAATACAAACCGCCTCTCGGTATCTGGCCATAATATTCATTCCTCCTGTTAGTTCAGCATCTGTATGGACATAAAAAGAACCAATTATATGTGATAACCAGGTATCACCAATAATCGGCTCCAAGCATCTGTTTCTTATATCGTGGCTGCCGATAGCATTATAAAATATGCTACCGGTTCAATAATCTATAATCTAGTGCCGGATTCCGCTGCACGAAATCCGAATATTGTTATAGACATAGCACATCCTATGGTTTTGCCTGTAATATTTAGTTTAAGACTACGGGTGTCTTTTATATTTTTTAATATACCAAGTGATTTCATAGCAACGTCTCCTTTCTGTGATATTTATTTACAGTTCCTGATCATAGACTATAGCACAATCCTGTTATACTGTAAAGGTATAATAATTATTCAGAGCTTGGTTTATAATACAATCCATCTATTGTTCTTATAGAGTCATCTATTTCATCCTTAATAATATATCAATATTCCGATATAATATTGATAAAAGGAGGTGAACCTTATGCCATCAATCAGACCCAGCTCTGACCTACGCAATTCCTACAATCAGATCTCCGAATACTGCCACACCTACTCCGAACCGGTTTATATTACCAAAAACGGACATGGCGATCTTGTCGTATTGGATATTGAAACTTACGAAAGGCTCGTAGGTCGCTATGAATTAAGCGCACTTCTGGACCAAGGCCTGGAAGATGTAAAACAAAAGAATTATAAAAATGCAGATGAATTTTTTGATGAATTGGAAGGAAGGTACAAAGATGTCAAGCTATAATATCGTAATTGCAGAAGCTGCACAGCGCGACTTGCTTGACATCTTCGACTACATCGCATTTGAACTGCGTGAGCCGGTATCAGCAAGACGTCTGCTGTCCAAGATCAGAAATAAGATAAAATCTTCTTTGTATTTACTAATTTTGAAGTATTTATATACACATCCGCATTCCATTTTATCGTATCGTATCCGACTCTCTCGCTATCCCTACCAGAGTAGCAAGTACAACATTCGCTAAATACCGGATCAAAAATTACAGGTAGCTATTTAACAATTGTTGCATCAGGAGAGATCCTGCTTATTCAGCATGGACTTGATTACATAATCTGGCAGAATTCAAATTCTTCTCCCGTCGGACTTGCTATTTTAAAATACCGGATCCCACGCTCCCAAAAAGTAGGAATTTCCTCTATTCCATTCGTAGTTATATGATATCCGGCTGCGACACATTCCCTGTAATCCTCTTCAATATTCGCCGAATCAAAGGCAAAATGATCAATTTTTCCTTCCTGCTCCTTTGGTACAGCCGGCAGGGGCTGATACATCTCATAGATAAATCCGTTCCCTTGTAAGAAATAAACCGGCTCTCCCTTTGGCGTAACAAAGGAAGCAATTTGCTCAAATCCAAGCACATCTATGTACCAGGCCAAATTCTTTTCAATATGATTCGTCGCCAGTCCCAGATGTCCAATTTTTCGTCCTTTAATCATTTCGTCTCTCCTTATTTACTTCAATTTTATACTATTTTACTATTGCTTGTTTGCTCAACAACAGTCATGTTCCATACTGCTTCCACAAATTTTATTATATATAAAGTCCTTCCATTTTACAATAATATTGGAATATATTAAAATGTGTAAGCTACATAGGTATTTAATCAAGTGTGACGTTTAATTTTTCAAATGAGTATCTATTGTAACACCCATATAGAGTTAACAAAATCCTATGGACGTATAGCATAAAGTGTCGTATAATTTGAAACTGAGGCTGGTACAAACCGAATTTATTTGAGGGGGAATGGACGAATGGATAAAATCCCGTTGATTCATACATTCTGGAGTGATGTAGCTGCGCAAAATGCTGCGGCTTTGGAAGCGTATTTCCTTCCGAATGCTTACATACGTTGGCATAATACGAATGAAGAATTTACTGTGGAGGAATACATTATTGCAAATTGCGAGTATCCTGGTAATTGGCAGGGAGAAATTGAACGTACTCTGCAAATCGATGACCTGGTCGTATCTGTAACAAGAGTATGGTCCTCGGACAATAGTTCTTCTTTTCATGTAACATCATTTTTTGAATTTTCCAACGAAAAAGTTATTGCTTTAAACGAGTATTGGGGGGATGATGGCATTGCTCCCGGGTGGCGTTTGGAAAAACATATTGGCAAACCTATAAAATAAATGTTTACTACTGCAAATTGCAACGGAGGACATATGGGAAAAAAGAAAAGAGAACATATCATTTTTGATCAAATGTTAAAACAGAAAAAAAGTATTCCCTTTTCTCAGATCAATACAAAGACAGAACATTTAAAAGATAAGAAGAAATAAGTGACCTTTAATGCAATGGGCAGCCGAGGCAGCCATACTTATCGATCGCCGTTCTGATGAACGACCATAAACGGTGCTGTGTACCACCGTATGATCAATCTGCTGCCTCTGCTTGAGTGACAATTACAATCCGCAACGCTTGTTCGGAATTACCACCTACCCTGCTTGCCGTCCATTAAATGGGTGAAAATTGTCATAGGCTCACTCCTCATACAGTTCAATCGTCACCTTGTTATCCATAAACTTATACTGGAACCTTACTACCGTATTATCCTTCTCCACCTTAAAAAAGCCTTTATTGGAAGATCCGCTTCTTGGATAGGTATCATAGCAATAGGTCGCCGACAGAGTTCCATAGGTGGAAACGGCATAGTCATATTCACCGGCATAGGGAAGAATCACGGAGAGGGTATAAGTATTGTCTCCGATATAGTACATTCTTGTAATTTCACTGTTTGAGTCATTCTTTATTGCACCAACATAGGGTTGAAAGCTACCATAGACTACGATCTTCTCCGGCAGCTTCATACCGGTTTTTTCGTCAAAGGTATTCTTCGCGCCATATTCCAGTAGCCCTGCGGGATTCCCGGCTTTCCTGCGCAGGCTGTCTCCCTGCTCCCATAATCTTTTCACGGTTTCTTCCTGGTTAAAGCCCATGGGACAAGCCGGACTCTTGGTATTGAGCTGGTAATAGTCCTGATCCTCCGTCTTCCCATTATCGGCACGCTTCACCGGTACAGCCGCCCGGTCCAGTGTTCTTCGAAAGGGTATTTGAAAATATGCATTCACATTATTGATTGCAGTCCACTTATAGGTATACTCCAGAAATTTACGCTGAGCTTCTTCCCCCTGGTTCGCAAACCAGCCGATCTGATCATACCCCCACCAATCCTTCCAGGCGCGCTCCTCATAGGATCAGCTTTCGTAGTCGTCCAATACCTTGCCTCCC
>JAEZFH010000474.1 GCA_023437885.1 Bacillota bacterium
GTCTCAAAAGCATAAAGTCTCAAAAGCATAATGCTGCAAAAGCATAAAGTCTCAAAAGCATAAAGCTGCAAAAGCATAAAGTCTCAAAAGTATAAAGTCGTAAAAGCATAAAACAGTAAAAGCATAAAACCGCAAAAGTATAAAGCCATAAAAGTATAAAAGCCTCAATAACATAAGAGTACAAAAGTGTGAAGGTACAAAAGTGTAAAGGCATAATAGTATAAAAGCCTAAGAGCATAAAAGTACAAAGTATAAAGATGCGGTAGATTATGTAACAGATACTCTTCCGCAAAGGGAATTCATCGATAAGGAGACAAGCATGAAAGAGAATCAGTATCCATTTGTTGATTTACATCTTCATTCCTATTATTCCGACGGTACCATGTCTCCGGAGGAGATTGTCCGAAGGGCAATCGCTAACAATGTGGGGGTCTTGGCAATTACAGACCACAATGTCATAACAGCAGTAAAGGAGCTTCAGGAAATCGCTCCTGCCAGTGGGATATGCTTTATTCCGGGAGTTGAGCTGGATTCCATTGACCGGGAGATGGATATTCATATTCTCGGATATGGAGTAGACATAGAGGATCTTCCTTTTATCTCCTTCGTAAAGAAAAACCGTGAGATACTGGATCAAATCAGTACCCGGCTGATCTCGGATATGGAAGGGGATTATGAAGGGATTTCTTTGGAGGATTTTCATGCCTTTTCCTACGACCGGGAGAAGGGAGGCTGGAAAGCCCTGCATTATTTTAAGGAAAAGGGGTTGACCGGAAGTCTGCGGGAGGGCTTTGCCATCTATAACCGGTACGGCATAACCAATGACAGCGGAGATTACCCTTCGACGGGCGAGGTGATCCGTCAGATTCACAGAGCCGGCGGAAAGGCAATTCTGGCCCACCCCGGGGTATCAGTGAGAGAGGAGGATATGGACCGCTTTCAGCTCAGGCTTCTTGAACTTATAGACCAGGGCTTTGACGGAATAGAATGCTATTATCCTACCCATACAAAGGAAATCACGCAGCTCTGTCTCGCACTATGCAGGGCGCGGGGGCTTTTGATCACGACGGGCTCTGACTGTCATGGAACCTTCGGTTATTCGGAGGTCGGAGAGCTAAAAATCACCCTGGACCAGTTGGAGCTTGGAGATTTACAAAAATATATGGAGGTGTCCCATGAGTGAAAACCGGATGAATCATGCGTCGGCAGTTAAGGAACAGTACAGTGACAGCAAAAATCTGAACACCCGTATGTCGATCCATGAAAAATATAGTGTGAACAAGCTGGGCTTTGGCAATTGGCTTTATCAACAGTATCAGTTGAAGAATAGTATGAGAATATTGGAGCTCGGCTGTGGGACGGGTGATCTGTGGATGGACCGGATACCTCGGTTACAACACGGAAGCTCCCTGGTGCTGTCGGATTTTTCACCGGGTATGGTGGAAGTGGTTCGCAGCAAATTCTCCGCTTATCCTCAAGTCTCCTTCGAACAGATTAATATAGAAGAGATACCCTATGAAGCGGAGAGCTTTGATGCGGTAATTGCGAATATGATGCTGTATCATGTTCCGAGGCTTTCCCAGGGACTTGCGGAGGTTCACAGAGTATTGAAGAAGGAAGGTACCTTCTACTGTGCAACCTTTGGGGAGAACGGACTTCAAAGATATCTTACCGGGCATCTGGCCCGGTATGGAATTGTGATTGATGTAAGCGGAAGCTTTACCCTGCAAAATGGAGGAGCAATCTTAAGAGAGCATTTTCCGAGGGTAAGAAGAACCGATTATGAGGATGCACTTGAGGTTACGGATACGCAGGACCTGGTGGAGTATATCTGCTCCATGTCCTCCATCGGCAGCCTTGGGAATGTGACGAAGGACGAGCTGTACCGGTGCTTTGAGGAGGCTAAGGATTCCAGTGGGACAATACATATTCCGAAGGAATATGGAATGTTTATTTGTGAGAAATAGGGAGGCTGCGATGAGAACAGAACAGGAAATGATGGAGCTGATATTAGACACAGCAAGGGAGGATGAGCGTATCCGCGCAGTTATCATGAATGGTTCAAGAGTGGCGAATGAGCTGTTCCGGGACTGCTTTCAGGATTATGATATCATTTATCTTGTGACGGATTTTAAGTATTTTGCTGAGCATCACGAATGGATTGACCGGTTCGGGGAGCGGATTATTCTGGAGATGCCGGCATATAAAGATTTGGAACCCGAGGAATATAACGGGATCTTTAATTATCAGATGTTATTTCGGGATGGGAACCGTCTGGACCTGACCTTTGCCGGGACGGAGAAAGCGGCAGAGAGGGTGGAGAACGATCCGGTGGGACGTGTTTTATTGGATAAGGATAATATCCTGAAGGGCGTAACCTGGCAGGGAGCCGGGAGATATCTGGCTAAGGCACCCACAAAGCGGGAGTTTGAGAATTCCTGCAATTCCTTCTGGTGGATACTGCAAAATATCGCGAAGGGCTTAAAACGGAGGGAGCTGCCCTATGCCCTGCATATGCTGGAGATCGCCAGAGAAGATGTGAACAAGATGATTTCCTGGTACATCGGTTACCGGCATGATTATCAGGTCTCGCCCGGAAAAATGGGAAAATACTTTGAACGCTATCTGGAGCACCAGCTTTGGGCACAGTATACGGCAACCTTTCCCGAATGTAATGAAAAGGCAATCTGGGAGGCCCTGTTCCAAGCCTGTGACCTATACCGTTACTTAGCTGCGGTGTTGGCAGAGCATCATTCCTATGAATATCCCGAGGAAGAGGACCGGGCTATGGTGGAATACCTCAAGAAGGTGAGGGATATGGAATATGAGAGAGAAGAATTGTAGGAATACCGTTTGGCGCCATTCGGTCTAAAGGAGCAAAGAGAATAAATAAGGGGAGAACAAAATGCATCTGAAGATTAATCGGGTGGAATTTATCATAACAAATCAATGTACCGGGCAGTGTAAGCACTGCTCCGAAGGGGACAAGCTTGGCAGGAGGGGGCATCTGGAATATGAGATGCTGAAAGGGCTTCTTACACAGCTTGGCAGGCGCTTTACCATAACCTCGGTAATGTGCTTTGGCGGTGAACCCCTTCTGTATTATAAGGAAGCAAAGGGCATACTTGCGGAGGCTTCAGAGTGTAATATTGCCAAGCGGCAGATGATTACCAACGGATTTTTTACGAAGGATAACGGGAAGATAAGAACGGTGGCTCAAGCGCTGGAGGAAGCAGGGGTCAATGATATCCTTCTGTCCGTGGATGCATTTCATCAGGAAACCATCCCTCTGGAGCCGGTATACGAATTTGCAAAGAGGATCAGAGAAGGGAACCGGATCAGGCTGCGTCTTCACCCTGCCTGGGTTGTGAATCAGGAGCATGATAACCCCTACAACCGCAAGACCCGGGAGCTTCTATCCCGGTTTGAGCCGTTGGATTTGCCGGTCTCAAGGGGGAATAATATCTTTCCTGCAGGCAAGGCAGTGGATTATCTGGCGGAGTATTTTCCTGCACCGGAGGCGGATCCGGACTTTCGCTGCGGCGACTCCCCATACAGTACCAGATTGGATGAGGTGGAGTCCATCAGCATTTCTCCGAACGGTGATGTCCATGTATGCTGCTTCCCCATTGGAAATGTATATACGGAGGACATCAATGAAATCCTTGACCGTTACCAGCCCTACGGTCATCCCATGATGAGGCGTCTGTTGGAGGATGGGGTAAGTGGGTTAATAGAGTATGCGGGGGAGCAAAATGTGGTGATTGATCCGGGGAAACACCATTCTGCCTGTGGAATTTGCAGAGAAATTGTGGATAAACTATGCGAAAATCAGAGCCGCTGTGAATAAATCAAGACGGAATCATGGAAAGAAAGCCGGAAGCAAGACGGAGCAAGACGGAGCAAGGCCGTTGAAAAGAGAGCAGTTGTGAATTGAGACAGCCCCATTCCCCAATTGGGCGGGGCAGGTTGAAAATGGATCCGATATTAGGAGGAAGCATCATGGAATTAAGGACAGCAACAGTGATTGATATACCCCAGCTTGTACAGATGAGGCTGGCATATCTTGCGGAAGAACATGGAGGTATACTGCCTGAGCATAATAGCCGGCTGGAGGAAGAGCTGCCGGTTTACTTTCAGAAAAAACTAAATCAGGGAATTCTCGCCTATGTGGCGGAGGAGGGGGACGAAATTGTGTCAACCGCGCTGATGGTTGTGATAGAGAGGCCGGGAAATCCGCATTTT
>JAEZFH010000494.1 GCA_023437885.1 Bacillota bacterium
CGATATCAGCAATGTTGATCTCATCGATATACAGGCAGCCGTACTGACCGCCCAATGCCTTCTTCCAACGGGTTTTATTATCATAGCCGAGGACGTATATTACTTTGTCCCCATTCGACGTATGGTAAAGAATATGCGGCAAGGTATGTTTCCCTTTGCCGCTGCTGTTATACTCAACCAGAGGACCGAATATATCAATAATCCCCAGGTCCTTATTGATAATATTCTTTTCAATGGTGCCCAGATCTAGTCCGGACAGGATATGTAGCTTCTTAGGGCTCTCGGCGATCTTGAGCATAAATTTAAACACTCCGACCGTTGTCTTTCCTGCGGCAGTAGTCCCTTCCAGGAATTCAACCGGCGTATCGTATTCCAGGAAGTCCAGATATTTATCCGATAATATCAACTGATCATCCAAGGCTAACCACCTCGATGCTTCTTGATCTGATCAAGGATGTTGTTGAGCTTCTCGGTACCGGTTTCCAGCTGGCCGGAGACCTCCACCTTATCCTTGAACATCCCCAGGTGCTTACCCAGAAGCTCCAGGGCCCGGACCTTATCGCAGGTGGCAACCTCAATGCCGTTCTTGCCCATCTTAATTCCGGCGATTGCCTTGCGCTTATCTTCAGGAAGCTTATCTGTAGGGGTAATCTTAACTGCCTCCCAGGTTTTAAGCTTGCCAGTATCCGGATCCATCACATAACTGCCATTAACTATCATAGGCTCATCTACTATCTGAGCAAAGTCTGCACCGCTTGAGAAGGCAATAGCTGCTAGCTCCGAAAGAACCTTGTCCTGGGTGATTTCAGTACGCTTCTCCCGGGCTTTCATCCGCTGTTCAATATAACCGGCAACCTTAACATTTCTTAACAGTCGTACAGCTGCAGCGGCTGCGACTTCATCGCTTTTGCAATTCTTATAAACTGCCTTATATGCCCTGGTGGCATTAAGGTCTATCAGATATTCGTCTGAAAATAACTTTTGTTTATCTGTTAATGCCATCAGGCTCACCTCCAATCAGTATTAGGCAGAAGAAAAGGAACTGCTACAAACAGTCCCTTAGTTAATAAATTATCAACTTACAACAATTAATTTTATACTCTGCCAAATTTTGCTCTCTTATATAATCCATAATGAAACCTATATCTAATATTACCTTTTATCATTACTTCAGGTGAAATATTTGATATACTCTTCTCCCTATAGCTAAAATGGAAAAAACTCTTACCTTCATCAAGTATTTCAACAGCACAAATTATATTGCTATCATATAATAATTGCAAAAAACTTCTTGAGGAATCTAAAAATTTGGGTATGTCATTTGCATTATTAAAAATATAATCAAGAAATTGATTATATTTTTCGTCATATTCATGATATGTAAACTCTTCACTATCAAAAAAATCAAAGAACTTAATAAAATGTTTGTAATCTTCTGCTGAATAATAAAAAGATAATTGATCTTTTAATGAACTCATAAAATACTCTGAATAACTGTTTTGAAATTCATCGCTATTATATGTATCATAATCAAATTCTTTTCTAAATCCTATCCCATCTTTTATCATTTTTCTTTGAAGCATTTGTAAAATAATTAATATATCTCTCGGCCTTGATAACGAAATTCTTAAAAACTCCATAAATGCAGTATCATAATCACGTTTATAATGAGTTGTCCTTAGTTTCCAAGAAAAATAGTGATCCCATATTTTATCATTCTCGTCAAGATTAATTTGTTTATACGACAAGAGTTTATTCGATACATTATATAATGCAGATCTTAAATATTCTTCATAAGTTGTTCGCCAATCCAAATATACAGAATTATCCATCAACTTATTAGTTGCGTTTTGAAGATTTAAAGAATCGTATATATCAGGTCTCAATAGTAAAATTACTTTAAAATGTCCTTTTGTATCTTTAACATTCTGAAATAAACCAGTATTTAATGACCAACATGCGGCAGTTAAACCACGTATACAATCTATATATTCATTGTATGGTATATCATTTGGTCTGATATCTATACCATCAATAAAAAGATTTATGTTTTTATTTAATTTTAATTTGTTTATCTCATCTGAGAATTGCTTCTCGATATAAAATAAATTCATTTGGAATCTGGTTTCTGTAAATTCATATTTTGAACCACTCTTCCCTTCTACTTCTGAATACTTACATATTAGTTTTGCAGCTAATTCGGTTTCATCCACTATTTTTAATGCTGTTATTATTTCTGGAGAAAAGGCGTTTAAATAATATTCATCAATTGCTTGAAGCAAATTATTTAATTTACTTTTACTAAAAACACTTTGAATAATATCATTTTGATTAATACTTTTACTCAATAATAAAAGAATAATAACTTTCCAAATACCTACATAATCGGTAAGTTCCAGTTGTTTCTTTTTTTTCAATGTATAAAATTTTTCGTAATCTGTTGCAGCGATAAATGATAAAATAGATTTATTATCTTTGTAATTATTATTGTTTAAATAAACTGCATAAGCGGTTTTACCAGTTCCTTTTTCACCAATTAAAAAATAAATATTTGACTTTATTATTTGATCTAAAAATAGATTTTTAATAAAAATTTCATTGAACATTTGCTTATGTTCTTTTTCTGTATAGTTTTGAGCATCACTAAATCCTAACTCCAAATCTTTTACGCTCTTCATATAATCCCCCTCAAACATCCATAATTATACTCTTGATTACATGTTTGTGCAATACTAAAAGGCACACTTAAGAAAATTCATGTGCCTTTTAAAGGGGTTATTATATTAATTCCTCCTAAGGGTGGAGGAATAGAATTGCAGGAGTTGAACCTGTTCATGAATTATTGTTATAATATCCACTGATACTACCTTGTTAGTACAATTCTATAATATTATATCTATTACTTATATAAAATAATCTTCTCATTTTGCTGACCTTATATATTAATATATAATATATTTTTTATGTGATTTGTGTGCTAGTTTAGGAAAAAACGTTATATCGCAATCACAATACTTTTGTCCGTGCTTATTTCCCTGTTCTCAACAATTTTCAAGAAAAGTAATCAGCCACCGAACCGTGACACCCGGCAGCCGATAGGAGGAGCTGCCTATTGGCAACTTTCCTGTTTACAGATTAACATATACATAGTATGAAATTCTATGAAATGTTAAAATTGCTTAATGCTTTACCGTGTATGTTAAATATCTGCCTATTACTATAATTTAGATCACAACCAATCTGATCCCATGTTCTAAAATAAAGATATCTGCTATGTAGCACGGCGCTTTGTATCCCGTCAGTCATATCCGCAATTCGCCCCTCGATCTCAACTTTCCTCTGCAGACATTCAGCCCGCTTCTGGACAATCTTTGTGAAAACCACTTCGATCTGAACCATGATATCAGACAGATCCGTCTGCCCGCCTCCCTTCGGCATATCAGACAGCTGCTGGATCTTTGCCGACTGCTTCACTTCCCGAAGGGATTGCAATTGCTCCTCAAGTGACCGGAGCTTCCAGCATAAGTTCTTATAGCTGCAAAGGTATTCTTTCTTTTTATCGTTTTCCGTCAATCAATCACCACCTTACACGTCCTTGGCCTTGCCAATGTGATAGTGTTCCCGATTGCAGCAATACACCGTCTCCCTGGCTCCGTTGTTCCTGCGTTTATACTGATACGGCCAAGTATCCCGGTTAACCCTGCCGGCGAAGGAGATTTCCCGACCGCAAACCCGGCACTTCTCTGTATCATTCTGAGCTCTCAGAGGTTCAAAGGCACTCCGTTTCTGCCGGCTGCTTCTGCCTGGCTTCAATCTTGGCATCCAGGAAACCATCGTCCTTCTTACAGTTCTTCCGGAATAAGCCATATCTCTGAATATAGGCGTTTATCTGGTTCTTTGTCACACCGTAATGATTGGCAATATCCTTCATTGTCTTTCCATCATCCAGATACATCCTGCGGACATCTTCCAGATCATCGTCAGTCAGAGTCTTGGGTACCGGCTTGTCCTCAACAGAAAATACAGCATTGTCAAGCTCCGATCCTTTACCGAGTATCTTTTTACCCGGAAGCCTTTCCGGCGTCTTACTTACCGGCGGAAGCTCCGCCTCATCCATTGCCGGCACTACGACAACCGGCTTATCTTTGCTTTGCACCATGCCCTGGACCGCGGCCTCGAATTCCGGGTTGATGGTTGCCGGCTTCCGGATTCCCATCAGCTTCTCCAGCTCCTTAACCTTATCATCCCTGGTCTGATTAATGGCAGAAACAACACTATCCTTCAGCTCCTGCATCTTCTCCGGAGTGAGAACCCGGATGAAGGATGTTGTGCAAACTCCTGGCTCATAGAATGCAATTTCCGCCTCCTGTGCCGCTTCAATAATACTCTCAATATTCTCTAACTCCCTGCTCAACTGATTGCCCTTGATTATATGGTCATTCCACTTATCTAATAAATTACTCATCCTTATTCGCTCCCTTCTGTTTTTCAGCATTTTCAATTTCCAAATACGTTTTCGCATCGCCCATTACGCACATGGTGCAAATCATGTCTTTAGGCTTACACCTGGGCAATTCATTTTCTTTTACTCTCATATATGGACACATCTATTCATCCTCCTATTCGATAATAATCTCAATCCCGACATCCTGCTTAATCCGGCCTATGTATTCTTGCAGAATATCCATGGATCTGTCACTATTGGCCGCCTCATACACCTTTTCATCAAAGGCGGCCTTAAACCTGGTCAGCTGACTCCGGCTGAAGCAAAACTCATCCAGCAGCGTTACCAGGCTGATCGCAATTGCTACCTCGGTAGCCCGGACATGGGCCTTATAAGATGCATCCTTGATCTCCTGCTTAGTTAGAGTCAGGGAGATGCCGGTAATATTCCGGTATTGCAGTTCTTTCTCCAGGGCTTCCGGACCGCCTTCTTGGACAATCTTTAGTGCCAAGGCCAGCCCCTGGTTGCGGCCTTCCATAAGGTCATTCATCTTCCCCATCGGCAGCCTCCTGTTCCAACCATTCCTTGATACATTTCAGGCAGCCTTTGTCCTCGGGATGCTTGCAGTTAATAAGTTTATCATCTTCGCCGAATTCCACCTGGCAGATTTCTGGACTTATATCATCCGCCCGATAAATCAGATCTGCTAAGGCATCAAGATCAGCTGCTATCCTCTGCGCATTGGTCATTCCTCGTCCTCCCAATCACCCTTAGATATTTCTTCTTCGGGTGTCTCTAACTTGCTCCGGATCACCTTGCAGTCTAATTCATCCTCAACTATGGCTTCCAGCAGCTCAAATAAGCCTGTAAGGTCTGAAAACTCTTCGTCGATATCGACGGTGTATACTAATCTTTGCATTATTGTGTACTCCTTCCGTAAAATAATATTTTATTTCCCTTGACTTACTGAATTTTACATGTTATAGTAAGTGAGTATTTTAAATAAAGAATTGATTTCACATATTTTAGTAGATCATTTTTTGATTTACTGAGGTATGTGTTTTTTATTGGAATATAATAAATTTAAGGAGGTATCTTTCATGAATAAAGGTACTGTAAAATGGTTTAACTCACAAAAGGGATTTGGTTTTATTTCTGATGAACAGGGCAACGATGTATTTGTACATTTCTCCGGACTTGCTATGGACGGCTTTAAGTCAATCGACGAAGGTCAGGCTGTAACATTTGAAGTGACAAAAGGCGCTCGCGGAATGCAGGCTGTCAACGTTCAAATCGCATAAACAAAATACTGTCTTGGAAAGGGATTTCTCTATGAGTGATCCTTTTTTATTGCCCTTTTACGAGTTAATAATTCATCCACAGCACTTCGGTCCGGGGCAAGCTATTTTCCGCTCTGGCCGGGGTGCTTTCTTTTCGCCAGCCCTGCAGGTACTCATTGTAAATCTCATTGTCATATCCGGATAACATCACCGGACCGGTATGTAGCAGCAGGGCCTCCAGCAGCTCCACATGATCCTCGTCTGACATCTCGTGCTGGTACATCTTCCGGCTCCGGGTACTCAGCACGTACGGCGGATCCGCATAGATCAGGACGTTACTGTGATTAAAGGACTTGATCAGTTCCACCGCAGGCTTATTCTCGATCTGAACCATCTTAAGCCGCTGGGCTACCCCAGTAATCACTGCCGGCAAGTCATTCCAATACCGGACCGCATAGGCTGCCTCTCTGGCGTATATATCTCGCTTAAATCCAGTCTTTTCGCAAAGCCGAAAACCAAATCCCATTCCGGACCGGATCAGGAAATTCTTAGCCCTGTCAACCTCAGTATCCCCCCCAGCGAAGGAAGCGTCATATTCGGCCCTGGAGTAGGGTGTATAAACAATCTGCTCAATCAGTTCCTTCCGCTTGCTACGGATTACCTGGAAGAGATTTACCACATCATTATCAAGATCATTGATGGTCTCTATCCGGGACGGCTCCTTGTTCAGCAGGACGGCAATCCCGCCGGCATATGGCTCCAGGTAACTGTGATGCTTTGGCATATGTGATATAATCCAGGGAGCGATGCGCTGCTTACTCCCGGGATATCGTAATAGTGTTCTCATGTGGCCTCCTTCTTTGGCTCTGGTATCCCATAATGCGGTCTCTCTGTAAAGATTGGATTAATCTTGCTCGGTAATTTCACCATCTGCGTGTACTGCCTATTTATATTTGATTTCAGCTCGCCCTCACTTCGGAGATAAGGCTTACCTGTACTACGTTTTGACATATGTATCCTCCTTTATTTCACCCTTCCAGCACCGGGAGTGTACAAAGCTGTACCCCCCCCTGGTAGTTTTGCAGGCCTGGAACTTCCAGTCCTCCGCCTCGGCCTCTGATATGTACTCCTGACAGATCTTGCACCGGGAGTGTTTGGCCTTGTCGATCAGTTTCTTGTCATAGTCCATAATCAGGCTCCCTTCTTCTGCAGATCTTTCAAATACTCGACAATCTCCGTCATACTTGATTCAGCATGAACATACTTCTGCTCAAAAGTTTTATTCTTTTCATATGCCGGCTTATGTTTTTGCAAAAGGTGATAATGACATCTGACTGCATCATGACTCCAATATGCACTCCTATTCAGGTATTCTTCGACAACGAGCCTATCACCATTCGGGAAATCATATTTGTAATAATGACAATCGATATGCTCATCGTAGTACCATTCACCCCAGGTTCTGTAATTCTCAGCCCATTCCTTTCGCTGATCGTTATTTTTTAGGACTGGCAGCTCCGGCTGCACCGGTATGGGTTCTTCATCAACTGGCAGCTTCCGCATTTCCTTGCCCAGGAGGGTGATAGCAT
>JAEZFH010000506.1 GCA_023437885.1 Bacillota bacterium
GGAGGGGCGCAACACCCTCGACATAGAAGACTGGAAGCCGGATTTATGGATAATTATCTGAGCTTTCGGCTGAACCGGATTGGCTTGGAGCAATATATCGGGGAGACACAGAGCCTTTTGGAGGAGCTGCCGGGTCAGGTGGAGAGCCAGACGCAGAACCTGATTAAAGCACATCTGGCAATCGTATCAAATAAGCGAAAATCGGCAAAGGAGCTGCTGGACCGCTTACGAAAGGCGGATGTTCCCGGAAAGGGCAGTCCGGTACTGGAATACTGTGCACATTTATACCTGGAATGCTTATATTCCAAGGAAGAGGAGACCATTCGAGAGGCTGTGGGAAGGATACAGCAATATTACGAGAACGGACACAGGGACTGGCAAATTCTTTGGTTCCTCCTTAATCTCGACAGCAGCTACAGTAAATTCCCCGGAAATAAGCTGGCGGACATTCGTGAGCAGTATGAGCTGGGACGACGCAGTCCGATTTTATATTATGAAGCAGTCTGTATCCTGAACCAGGAGGCCGTTTTGCTTCGAGAGCTGCAGAATTTCGAAATCCAGGTATTGAATTACGGGATTAAGAACTTCATTGTATCAAAGGAGTTGGCCCAGCAATTCATCTATCTGGCGGGCAAGAGAAAGACCTTCCATCCGGTCCTTTTCCGGTGCCTGACCAGATTATATGATGAATATGGAGATAACGAAACCTTATCTGCAATCTGCTGTCTTCTGATTAAGGGAATGAAGAAATCGCAGGAATACTTCGAATGGTACCGCTTAGGGGTGGAAGCCCAGCTGCGCATCACTGAGCTTTACGAATATTACATGTATAGCATCAGCTATGACCGGAAGGAAGCCATATCGCAGCCGGTGCTGCTATATTTTATCTATAACAGCAGCCTGAATGACCGAAAGAAGGCGTATTTGTATGCCAATATCGTCAAATACAGGGACAGGCATGAACCGGTTTACAGAAGCTATTTAAAACGGATGGAGGTATTTGCCGCCGAGATGCTTAAGGCTCATCAGATCAGCAATGATCTGGCAGTATTGTACCGGGAGCTTTTTACCAGGAATACACTCGGAGCCCAGCTTTGCGGGCATCTGCCCTATGTGATGTACCGGCAGGAATTTTATTGTGAGAATCCTAAGATCGAAACCATCAGGGTATTACACAAAGAGCTGGAATCGGGGGAGAGCCATACGTTGATCAATGGCAGGGCTCAAATTGATGTTTTTACTGATAATGCGGAAATACTGCTGGTGGATGGTGAGGGCAACCGTTATCTCGAAACGATTGATTACAGTGTAACTCCATATCTGAAGCCGGAGGATTATGAAGCTCATTGTCTGGAATATGGCCGGCCTCCCATGCTTTTGCTCCATCTCTTTAACCGTTATCAGAATCACCGGATTATGAATGAGGCGGCAAGCGCGCTTCGCAAGCAGGTGCTGTTGATTGAAGGGCTGACCAGGGAATATGCCACAGACTGCCATCAGGCGTTAATAGAATATTACTATGAGAATTACAATGATGAGCTTTTGGAGCATTATCTGAATCAGATCGACCTGCATTGTCTGGAGCCCTCTGAGCGGGCAAAATATATGGAATTTATGGTGGTAAGAAAGCTTTATGACCGTGCCTTGACTGCCCTGGAGGTGTTCGGCTTTGAAGGAATTACAATAAATCGTCTGGTAAAGCTGTGCTCCGGATGGATGCTGACCCCGGAGGCGGACCGGAGGAATGAGTTAATGGTCCGGCTGTGCCATTATGTTTATACCCATGGTAAATATGACGAAGGTGTCCTGAAATATCTGCTTCAGTATTACGAGGGTTCGGAAAAAGAGATGCTGAAGCTCTGGAGGGCGGCAAGGAGCTTTGAGCTGGAAGCCCATCTGTTGGAGGAGCGGCTTTTAATCCGGATGCTCTATACACAAAGTGATAACCCGGACAGTTTTCCGGTTTTTGGGCAATATTACCGGGAGGTAACAAATCATACGCTGGTGCGGGCATATCTGACCTTTCATGCCTACCGGTATTTGGTACAGGAGCGGGAGCTTCCCCAGGAGCTTTTCCCGATTATGAAACGGGAGCTGAACTACGAGGAGAATGAAGTATGCCTTCTTGCCTGGTTAAAGAACAATGTACATAACAAGGAGCTTACCGGAAGTGAGCTGGACTTTGTAGAGTATCAGCTCGACCGGTTGGAGAAGAAGGAGATTATATTACCCTTCTTTGCCGAGTATGGAGACCGTGTGATATTACCTCAGAAGCTTCAGGATAAATGCTTCATTACCTATGTTGCAGATCCGAGAAGCCGGGTATATATCCACTACCGCCTTATGAAGCAGGAGGATCAGGAGTTTATGATCCAGCGCATGCCCAATGTCTTTCTTGGAATTCATGTTAAGGAACTGGTTCTCTTCTATCATGAGACAGTGGAGTATTATATAACCCAGGAGTATGATGGGCAGGAAACAGCCACCGAAAGCTTATATGCCAGGTACGAATGCGATACGGTTATGACGGATGATACCAAATATAATCAAATTAATCTGATGCTGATGGCGATGGAGCTGGAGGATGAAAATGCGCTGCTGGAAATGATGGAAAATTATGTCCGAAGGGATTATCTGGCGGCTACCTGTTTTAGCCAGCTTGACTAGACAATACACACGGTAAATTTGTGCTTGCAAAATGTGAAAGCAGAGCTTTCTCATCCCAAACTCGCAGGCATTGGAAACATGGGGGATTAAGATGGATAACGCTAGAAAATTGATTGTCGGCTATGATTTATGTGAGGATTATTCCCAAATCAGCTGCTATAGCTACAAATCCTTTGAACCGGTTCCAATTCTGTGCAAGGACGAGCAGGGGTTAATTCCTACTGCACTATGTGTGCACTCAGACACAAAGCAATGGCTGTTTGGAGAGGAGGCCGTTGTCTGTGGTTCAGGTAATGGAGGGATCTTGGTCGACCGCCTTCTGGATAAGCTGATCCGGGGAGTACAGGTGGAGGTATTTGGTCAAAGCATATCTGCAGTTGAGTTAATGGAAAAATATTTTCGTAAGACCCTGACTCTGATTAAGGAGCATTTTCCTGTGGAGCCGATTACGCAGATGGTGGTTACAGTCCGTAATATGCAGCCGGCATTGGCAGAGGGGATTTATGCTGCTTTGGAATTATTGGGGCTGGAGAAGGACCGCGTTACGGTAATGAGCCATGCAGGAGCCTATCTATATTATGCATTAAGCCAGGATAAGGCCTTGTGGATCAATGATGTCGGCTTATTTGATTTTAGCAGGGAGGGGCTGCTTTATTATCAGATGAGACTAAACCGCAGAAGCCGGCCGATGATAGCCGGAACAGCCAGAACCGACTGCAGTGCGACTTTAAATTACGCGATGACGGATAAGCCGGAGAAGCAGGCTTATGTATTCGAAACGCTTGCCAATTCGCTGCTGCATAAGCAGCTGGTAACAACCCTGTATTTTACAGGAGTGGGCTTTATGGGGAATTGGGCAGAGGAGGTACTGGGAAGACTCTGCGCCGGAAGAAGGGTTTTCCTGGGGCAGAACCTGTTTACCAAGGGGGCCTGCTATGCTGCAAAGGAGCTTTGCGGCGAGCGCCAGCTGGAGAACTTTATTCTGCTGCAGGAGGATATGATTACAAGCGATATTGGAATCAGAGTTTATAAGGATACCAAATTTGAGGAGGTTTTGCTGGCAAAGGCCGGTGAGCTTTGGTATGAAGTGAATCATAGCATTGAGGTCATTTTAGAGGGCGCCCGGGAGGGAGAGGCAGAGCTGGAAATTGTGCAGAGGAATATCATGAACCGGGATATTGTACGGGAGAAGCTGTATCTGACCAGAATACCCAAACGGCCGGACCGGATGACCAGGCTGGAACTGAAGCTTACCTTTCAGGATAGCTCCAGCGGAAAGCTGGCAGTCGGTGATCTGGGATTTGGTGAGTTCTATCCGGGAACCGGACGGGTTACAGAATTTCCTATAGGACTATGATAAAAGAGGAGAGAATGCATGAGTAAGCTGATATTATGCAGTGGAGCAAGAACCACGAGACCATATGGTTTTTCCTCAAGCGGCATCCGGGTATATTCGATGGAGGAGCTTTGCTATTATCTATATCATCATGTCTATCTGATCGAGGAGGAAATTTTTCAGGATGATTTAATCGACTGGATCCAAACCGAGCTGAAGCTGCCCGACCGGGCTGAGAAGCTGAGAAAATTAAAGGAGCGGAAGGCAGATGCCAAGACCATGGTCACGGTGGTTTTATGCAGTGCCGATTATTATACGGAATATGAGATTAAGAGCCTGCTAAAGGTTTTGGATGAAATAGCTGCAATGCCAAGGATAAAAAAGAGCTGCCTGAGGGCGAAGCATTACCTGGATAAACAGCAGTACCGGGAAGCTTCCGCAGAATATGAAAAGCTGTTAACTGCTGCGCAGGCCAAAGAATTTACTCCGGAGGAATACGGTGATCTTCTTCATAACCTGGCCGTGACCAGACTCCATACCGTTGGTTTTGGAGCAGCGGTCCAGCTTTTTGAGCAGGCTTATGTACGAAACCGCAGGGAGGAGACATTACGGCAATTCCTGTCCGTACTTAAGATCTTGGGATGGGAGGAGCAGTACCAGGAGAAGCTGGAGGAGTATCAGGTAGAGGAAGTGCTTTGTATCAGCTTGGAGGAGGCTCTGGAAGACAGGTTTCAAGAGGCGGCGGTGTGCAGCGCAATGGAAGTCCTAAATGATCTGAAGCAGAAAAAAGTTCAAGGGCTGATGGAGGATTATTACCGCAGGGCAGATGAGATGCTGGAGGACTGGATAGGGAAGATACGGCAGATTTAAGAAAAATTGAGATAAGCGGCGAAAGAAATGGGAAATAACAATATAATCATACAGTGAGGATTAAGGAATGGGATTGTTTGGTATATTTTCAAGAAAGAAAAGAGTGGTGCAGGACGATTCAGGGCGGGAGAAGATTATGGAGGAAGAGGCAATAGCCCCATCCCCTGAGAAA
>JAEZFH010000015.1 GCA_023437885.1 Bacillota bacterium
GCATATAGCTGTGTATCAAACTTGTACTTGAACTTGCCGTTAGCTTCTGTTACAGCAGAATACTTATTTCCTCCCAGGGTAATTGTTATATTATAGGCTTTGTTAACGCCAGGAATATAGCCGTTAATCGTATTCTCAATATTACTTATCTCATATACCATCGGCGCATTCGGCCCCTCATCCGCTACCGTTGTGGTAAACACACGGCTGTTCCTGGAGATATGATCCAGATTATAGATCTTCACAGCAGCACCGGCTTCCTGAGGTGGCAGCAGCATGATGAAAAAGCCCAGGTCATTCTTTTCAAATTCAACTTCCTTAATCTGCAGACTCGGATTGTAAACTTCCGTATTCTTCTCGTACAGCTCCTTTCCTCCGTCCTTGGAAACATATACCGTGTCGTTGATAATTACAACCAAGGAGGCATCGTTATCGTCAAGGCTCCCGGTAATTACCCTGTTGATATTGCTTATCGGATTGATGCTGGGAAGGTTGGGCCCTGTTCTCTTAACCGGAACGCTCACCCGGGCACTCTCCAGCCCCTTCGCCTCATCCTTCAGATAAACGGATACCATCGAACCGGAGGGCTGTGCCGGTAATGCATAGGAGAAGGTGCCGCTCTTGGTAACCTTTCCTTCATATTTACCGGTGTAGGCTTCAAAGACAATCTTGGTATCCGGTTCTCCGCGTCCGGAAATCTTCGTCTTCCGGTTGGTGTAGGTATCAATGGTCGGGGAGGCCAGCAGGTCGTCCCTGAAATTATTGATTGTTACATGATACAGGGACTGATTGCCCTTCACATCCTCTGCGTATATGGTATAGGTGCCGTTTTTGGATACGGTAAAGGTATAATCTCCCTTTAATTCAAGCCCTGAGGACCTTGTAAAATACTCCATATTTTCATTGCCTTCAACATAACGGACTATTTTCAGAGCGGAACGGTCCGTAACACTTACCGCAATCTTATAGGGTGATGCCGTAGCACTGGTAATTGCCGGAGATGCAACGATATGCGGGCCTACCGTATCTTCCCGGTCCGCCGGATAGGTTGCGGTATAATATTTATAAAAATCTGCATCCTTAAGATACTTTACATACCAGTCTGTCTTCTCGAACAAGCTGGCACCGTAATAAGGGAGCTTAACAATAAAGCTGTTATTGCTGTCCATGCTTACCCGCCAGTTGTAATCCAGTCTCGGAATGAGGCTGTCATCATCTGCGATCTGTTTCATATACTTACTTAATACTGTCTGAGTCCGTACAAAGCCGTTTAATACGGTCTGGGTTTCAACACCCTTATTCGCTGTCGTCGGCTGAGTAATCTTATTGGATGCAAGCAGAAACACCATATCATCCGTAACCGGCTGTCCGTTATACTGCAGGCTGCTGATACGGCTGCTCACGCTGATCTTATTTCCGCTAAGGTCATAGCGGGGCTCATGAAATGGATTGATCACATAATCTACCCCGTCAAAAACAAAGAAGTTGCTCCAATCGTCAAGCCAATCCTCGCGGATTAAGGATTTTATTCCTGTCTCCTGCATGAGCGCACTCATCGGTCCGCTGCTCCACTTGGAACCGGACGCTGTGGTCTCATAGGCGCTGGCCGACCACTCCAGCCACTCCCGGAGCTGTTTGCCTGTTATGGTATATATGTATAAATAGTTATTATACGGTTGAATGGAAGACAGGTCCGATTCGGTAATATCATCATGAATATTGATAAAGTCATCAATATTATCCGCTCCATATGCCATATAGGTGGAGGCTGCTACTATGGGATAATTCTGATATTTGGTTCCAACCGTCTGAACGTACCGCTGAACATAGTCGATCTTTGAATCATTCAGCAGCTGAATTGCCGCATTATCCCCAAGCAATCCATAGAAGTTCTGAATCAATTCTCCTTTCCCGAGTGTGGCTATGATGTCTGTGGAATAATTCTGCAGTTTCTCTTCCCAGATGCCGTAGGAATTAGCCATGCTCTTATTCTCCGTGGTGCTCTTCTCTGTTACCAGACGAATTGCAGAACTGCGGTCGGAGATACGGAGGCTGTCCTTGTATACGGTCAGGGTCAGATCAACCACACCCAGCGCACCGCCGCGGTTCCCTGCCATAATTACATTCTTACCATTCATGAGGTAGGTCTTCTTATCTACACCCGGCAATTTATAATAAGGAGAGGTCATGTCCGTTGTCGGAAACAGATTGTGCTCATGCCCGCATACAACCACGTCAATTTCATCAATCTTTGTTAATGCATATGCTACATTCTTAAAATTCAGCTCCGGATTTTCAGGCCCTATACCTGTATGGGACAGAGAAATAACGATGTCGGCCCCCATTTCCTTCAGCTTCTTTGCCTGAATTCTGGCATTCTCCACCATGTCCTCTGTTTTTAGGATTCCCTTATAGCTGTGAGTTTTTGAAGTAAGAGTCGGAATGGTCTGTCCGATAATTCCGATTTTAACATCGATCTTATTTCCCGCGGAAGAGGTCAGCGTTCTTGTGATTAACATATTCTCAAGAAAAGGATATTCCCCTGTCTTGGAATCCGTTACATTGGATACGATAGTAATATTCTTAAGCCCTGAGCCGTTCAGCTGGCGAAGGATATACTCATAGCCGTAATCAAAATCATGGTTTCCCAAGGTAATTGCATCATAACCGATCTGAGCCATCGCCCGGTAAATCGGCTGGATTTCGTCCTGGTTTTCTGCAAATATGTACTCGGTTGTATAGTCATAGAGGGTGTCCCCGGCATCCAGGGTAATTACGCTTTCCGCAGGCACCTCGCCCTTCGTCTTCCTGATAAGATCATAGATTCTTGCCATTCCGCCGTTGCTGTAATCCACCCCCTGTTCATAGTCCCTGCTGTTTAATTGACCATGAATATCGGTCGTTCCCAGAATCCGCAGCTGTACTGTCTCCCTCTGGGTCGCCGCTTTTGCCTCCTCCAGGCCGAAGCCTCCGATATTCAATACTGCAATAAACACGGCCATCAAAGCTGCGGCAGCTATCCACGCCATGCCAATTCTTTTTCTCATATTTTCCATAGTTCACTCCTTGCCAGTAAAAGACGCTTCATATGCCTTATATTCAAACAACGGCATACAATAAACCGTATGCCTTATGTTCAAGCAACGGCATACAATAAACCGTATGTCCTATGTTCAAGCAACGGCATACAGTAAACCGTATGCCTTACGTTAAAAGGAGAAGATCCTTGCTTCCCGGTTTAAGTTTATTTAAGTACACAAAGGATGCTTAAAAACTTAAAAGGAATCAAAATCTTCTCCCTGATTGGTCTTATTTTTCCAGAAACCCTTTTACTAATATTAGTCACAATTGCCAGTGTTTCACATCCTGACTGTATTCTAAAAGGTTAATAAGTCAATTTAATGGCAACTTTCTTACAAAATACTTACCATTTTGTTAATTTGTGGTTTCACCAAATCCAACAGCCGATCCATCCGATCCGTCAGGTAAAGATAGCCCATCAATGCCTCCAGCCCTGTTGCTATCCGGTAATCCACCACACTGGCATTCTTCGCGGAGGTAAAGGATTTGGCATTCCGCCCCCGTTTGTATACCGCACTTTCTTCCTCCGTAAGCTGCTCCTGAATCAGATGATACAGCTCCGCCTGGGCAGTTGCCTGAACCAGCCTGGAGGCACACTTGTGAAGCTTATTCACTGGAGCATTGCCGCTTTCTACAATGCAGGTTCTGATTACCAGGTCAAAGATAGAATCTCCGATAAATGCCAGGGTCAGAGGGGAATAGGTTCTGATATCCGTCTCCGGAAGCTCCAGCTTCTCCCTAAGATATCCGGCAATCCGGATCGCTGAAGCACTGGCTGTTAACTCCTTTTCCATCTTACTCCTTCTCTGGTATCCTCTAAAATAATACCCTTTTCCAATAATAAATTTCTGATTTCATCGGATCTGGCGAAATTCTTGCTCTTTCTGGCAGCCTGGCGCTCCTCGATCAGCCGTTCAATTTCTTCGTCCAGCATCTCCTCTTCCTTCCCGGTCACCATTCCCAGTATCTCAAAGAGCTTGCTGATCTGTTCATGTATTGTTCTGACGAAGCTTCTGCTGCTCTCACTGCTGCAGCTGGTATTAGCCAGCTTTACCAGCTCAAAAATTGCCGCAATGGCATCTGCGGTATTGAAATCATCCTCCAGTGCCGACAAATACTTCTCATGCAATGCCTCCGCTTCGGATAACAGCGTCTTCTCCTGCTCGGTTATATCCCCGTCTCTCAAGGTGGTGCCGGAGAGAAGATACTTCAATTGTCCCACCGCCGATAATATTGTGGTCAGGGAATTTTTCGCTGACTCCATCAGCTCCCTGCTGTAGTTCAGAGGGCTGCGGTAATGGGAATTCAGCATAAAGAAACGAACCACCTGGGGATCGTACTGCTGGCATACCTCACGGGCAGTGAAGAAATTGCCTTCGGACTTTGACATTTTCTTGTTATCAATATTCAGGAATGCATTATGCATCCAATATCTGGCGAACTGCTTATGGCTGCAGGATTCACTCTGGGCAATTTCATTTTCATGGTGGGGGAAGACCAGATCTTCTCCTCCTGCATGGATATCAATCTGCTCTCCAAGATATTTCTTGCTCATCACTGAGCATTCGATATGCCAGCCGGGACGTCCGTCACTCCAGGGCGACGGCCAGGAGGGTTCCCCTTCCTTCTTCGGCTTCCACAGCACGAAATCCATGGGATCTTCCTTCTCGTCACTTACTGCGATACGGACACCGGCTTCCAGATCATCGATCTTCTTCTTGGATAGTTTGCCATACTCCGCAAAGCTTCTGGTTCTGAAATAAACCGTCCCGTTCTTCTCATATGCATGCCCTTTGCCGATCAGATCACCGATCATCTCAATCATGCCTTCGATTTCCTCTGTGGCTCTTGGATGATAGGT
>JAEZFH010000025.1 GCA_023437885.1 Bacillota bacterium
GCAGATGATTAAGCAATTCACGAGTGTAGGCAGGCACACCGATGAAATTATCGTCAATAAACAGGATATGGCGGGTTCCCAGGCCTTCGATATCTCTGAGCACATCCGCAACGGGGCGGCGGATATACATCCTGTTCCGGCAGCTGTTGTAGCAGAAGCCACAGCGGTTGGGGCAGCCGCGGCTTGTGGTAATGATATTGGTATAGAGATAGCGGTTTTTATCGATTCTGTGATAAGCCGGAGAAGCAATCTCCTCCCCCCGAAAATCCCTCATATCATGATAGACCTGCTGTAACCTGCCTTCTTCCGCATCTTCGATCATCCGTGCCCATACCCGCTCTGCAGCGCCGATACAAATGGCGTCAAAATATCCCCGGCATTCATCCGGGCTGCTGGTAACATGAATCCCGCCAGCCACGACGGGTATCCCCAAGCGGTGGAATTCTTCGGCAATCTCTACGGCCCTGGGCATGACATCCAAGGTAATGGTGATGCCAACCAGCTCCGCACCGCAAGCATAATCTATTTTCTCCACATTCTCATTCACCATGATCACCTCGTGACCCTCAGGTGTGAGACCCATCAGAGTAAGCAGTGACAAGGGAGGAGCCATACGGGCCTTCAGATCAGTATCCATTGGCCGTTTATTCATTTTAGGCTGGATCAATGCAATTTTCATAATCTCTTATCTCCACTGCTATCTTCTAGCTTCTATTTCTATCTCCATCTGCATATCAGCACATAAACCAAATCCGCCAGTACTACCGTCACCCAGTGTATAACGATGAACAGCGTAAACTTTTCTACAATACCGTTAGGTTCACTTAAAACCAGCAAATAGAATATAGCAATAACAGCAAGGGTAAGAATCGTCGCTACCGCCAAGCACTTGATCAGAACGTCTGTGTGATACTCATCATAAGGATGCCTGCGCGTCAAAAGCATCAACACAACCAAAATGGATAAGGCTATCAAGACGTAGGCGATGTAAGCATGATATCCGGAGGCCAGAAAATGGCTCCAACCGGTCCAAAAGGAACTTTTGCCGTCCGACGAGTTATAGTACAAAAGATTAACAAATTCAACATGACCGGCAGTTACGATAAAGATTAGACTGTAAAAGGCTGTAAAGAGGCTTAGACCGATAGCATTGGTGGCCGGATTCTTAAGCAGTTGCTTCATTTTCTATCCTCCTCAATGAAAAGAAAGAGCTCCTCTATGGACACCTTAAATAGTTTGGCCAGATCATAAGCAAGCCATAGGGAAGGATCAAATTTACCCGTCTCTATGGCATTGATGGCTTGACGTGAAACTCCCACTTTTTCTCCCAGCTCTTTTTGGGTAAGTCCCCATTCTTCGCGCAATATCCTTACTTTATTGTGCATGGCATTGTTTCCCCCTATGGTGTAAGGTACACCTTACACAAAACATAACAGAGTCTTCCCGGGATGTCAAGTGTACCTTACATCATAGATAAAAACACTGTATCCCCCCATCTCTCCTTATTTTTCTCCAATAAAAACCGCACGAACTAATCATACGGATTTTTTAAACCGATATGCTGAAAGTTACCATCAACAACAGGATATCCTAGAAAAACAGCTTATAGCACATTTTGGAGGGGATAAGGCATATGCGGCGGCTATTGCAAGAGAAATTATGATGTATGACGGATAATAAAACAATCCTGCCCGATTGAATTTAGATTGGGTATCAATCGGGCGGGATTCCGTTCTGTTCTGTCAGTAGTCTTAAATCACATAACGAAACTGATACGACATAAAATATAAACAATGTGCACTTTATAATAAATATGTGGATTATAGTGTTCTAATTTCCAAATAGAATATAATGTTTTCATATTGATAATCCCGTGTGACACCAGAAGCCGGATCATAAAACACACTATCATAGTAAACCAGAAGATGGTTCTTCTCACAGCTTCTTACGTTTATTATGCAACACTTTGGAAATTCCACCTTTTTACCATGAGTATAAACAGGCCTTTTGTATGAAAAGCCAAAATAGTCAAGGGTTTCAAGCACTTTACTAATGCTCGCCTGCCATTTTGTACTTTTCATTATTTTTATTACCTCGTCGACAGAAATTCCGGCAAGCATTGCAAGACATGTTTGCCCACAATAACCATTTTGGGGCTGTTTCAAATAGCTGATATTTTCAATATGCCTTATTGGATTATCTTTACCGTATGGGCTGTTATTGTTTATTCTCGTCAATTGTTTCAGTAAAGTAAATTTAACATCGAATTCGCCACTTGAACTCAGTTTATGAAAAACATTCTTATTAACCGGAATCACATATTCTCCATTGCCTTTTGGGATAAGCTTGCATTCAAAAGGTGTATCATCAATAACAGCTTTGATAGGTATATTCCCTTTTTTACCACAAACCTCCCAAACATTGAATGGTATTTTTATAAATATCCTGTTACCTTCTTTATAATAGTTCGACTTAAATGAATAATTCATAGTTTCTTCTCTTTTCTCTATTTTTTAACCACTGCAATCCAAACTTCCTGGCGGTTTTCCTGCATATAACACTCAATAACCGGTAGCTCTGCCAGTTCATACCCTGAATTGGGAAGCCATTCAGTATAAAACTGCTTGTAGACCTTCTGTGTTGCACTTGGCAACTCTCCATTAGCTTCAAAAATTGCCCAAGTTGCAGCAGGATAAGAAAATTCCTTCATTCCATCAAGTGCAAGTACGTGTTTGCATTCGGGTACATCAACATGGCTTGTTACAGCTATTGTATAATTCATTTCTTCCGAATCTCCCCATTGTCCCCCTGCTGCAATTCCTAAAAATCCTGCAGGTCTGTAATCAGGAAAATTCTCTATAAACCTTTTCATTATCCCATCTTTCCACGCATTTTCCCATATCTGCGGGATAACTTCGAATGCCCTTGATGTTTTAACTTTGTGTAATATTCCCATTACCTTAAATGCTGGCCATTGTTCGATTTGATAATTCATATGATTTTCCCCTTTTATTGTGATTTGAAAGGAGAGTTTTGGGCAGGATTTCAGTTGAACTATTTCGTTTCTTACTTTAGAGGGCAGTACACCGTGAAAGCTTTTAAATGCACGAGAAAAAGCATCTTGAGATTCATACCCATATTTCAGCGAAATATCAATTATTCTTTCTGTATTGTTTAATAAATCAAAAGCTGCCATTGTCAGTCGCCTGCTTCTTATATACTCAGATAATGGTTTATCTGCAATATAAGAAAACATTCTTTGAAAATTATAAATTGAGCATCCTGCAATTTTTGCCATTGTTTCATAGGATATTTCACCCGCAAGATTTTTTTCTATGTAGTTGATAGTCTCACTCATCTGCTTAACCCATTCCA
>JAEZFH010000027.1 GCA_023437885.1 Bacillota bacterium
TGATTACTGTCATTGGTTGTTTCATCATCACCGACAATTTTTACTTTTGAGCGATTTAGTTCCTCAACTGCGATTGATAAGGGCTTGGGATAGGTAACATCAACAAGGGGCATAGCGCCGTCGATAATCTGTCTGGCTCTTCTGGCGGTAGCAATAACGATGGAATAACGACTGTTAACCACCGGCTGCTCCCCCGGCTCTACCTCACTGTTTACTACTCTCATTAAATCCGTATATGATGGATGCAACATAAATTATATCTCCTTCCTGGTTGTCCTTACTACTATGAGTATATGCTTATCTTCGTATCACTCCAAAGTCTCCGGGCTATCGGGCAGCTCTTTCTGATTCACTCTTCCTGCAATGGTATCGGGAAGCAGGGAGGATAAAATCAGATGTCCGCTCTCCGTTACAATTACCGCCTTGGTCCGTCTGCCGCAGGTGGCATCAATGGCCATCCCCGTGTCCTTGGCACTCTGCACCATTCGTTTTACCGGTGCCGCCTCCGGACTGATGATGCTGATAATTTTACTTGAATTCACAACATTACCAAAGCCAACATTCACTAACTTATTCAAAGTTATTCCTCATTTCTGCAGCTTCTATTCAATATTTTGAATTTGTTCTCTTACCTTTTCGATTTCAGTCTTTAGATCAATTGCCTTGTTGGTGACCTCCAGGTCATTGGCCTTCGACAGGATGGTATTGGCCTCCCGGTTCATCTCCTGGGCGATAAAATCAAGCTTCCTTCCTACATTATCGCTTTCTCCCAGTGCTTCCTTCATATTTATGATATGAGACCGCAGCCTTACCGTCTCCTCATCGACACAGATCTTATCGGCAAATACCGTAACCTCCGTTACAAGGATGCTTTCTTCCACTCTGGTATCGCCTAATAATTCGGCAACCTTTGCCATAAGCTTATTACGGTATTCCGCTACGATTTCCGGAGACCGCTTCTCAATGAAGTCCACCAGTCTAAGCATGCCGTCCAGCTTTGCTTCAATATCCTGCTTCAGGTGATCCCCTTCCTGAATGCGTGTATCTACAAACCGTCCTGCTGCAGTTTTAACCGCCTCTTCCACCAGATTCCACAGCTCTTTTTCGTCAATAGTCTGCTCTTCCAAGGTAAATACCTCTGGATATCTTGAGAGTGCAGAAACGCGGATATCGTTCTCAATCCCAAATTCCTTACCCATCTTCTCCAGATTTTGGTAGTATTCCCTGGCCAGATCTGCATTATACTTAACACATACGTTATTCTCTGTATAATCCTCGTATGAAATATAAACATCAATCTTGCCTCTGCCGATGTATTGCTTTAACACATTACGGATACCTGCTTCAAAAAAGCTGAGCTTCTTCGGCATCTTAATTGATATATCGCAATATCTGTGATTTACTGCCTTCATCTCAACAGTAATTTTACGGTCTGTTCCGGCTATTTCACAACGCCCGAAGCCTGTCATACTCTTCAACATAGATACACACTCTTTCATGTTTTGTAATGATTACAGTACAGCTTCCAACCATAACCTAATAATATTATATTCAATTTATTATAAATGAAATACGAAAACAAGTCAATACACAGCCAAGGATTGTTTTCCTAAAAACGAATCACCCGCGTACAATAGCCGCTTCTTCTTAACAAAAGCTCCAGCCTGGCAGCCCCGTCCAATTCGGTATATTCTCCGATATAAATCACATATCGGTTTTTCTTTTGATCAATCTCAGTTTCATATCCCAAAGTATGCAGCTGCATCTGGGACTCCATAGCCAAAGCATAGCTCGGATAAGGTCCGGCCAGAATACGGTACCTGTAATCCAATCCTTCCGGAGAAAAGTTCGCGGTCTGCATACCGATTTTCCCCTCCTGCTGAAGAGTTTTATAGATCCCGGAAGCAATTCCTTCGGCGATTTCTGTCAGATTCTCATCAAAATACCGGTTATCCTCATCGGATCGAAAATAACTGATGGCCATCATAAGTGATGGCATATTCGTATCATTCAGCAGAGGAAGGTCCGTTCGTTCGACAATATTATAATTCCCAAAACCGCTTTCGGAAAGACTGTCCCTTATATTTGCCGCCGCTTCCTCCGCTATAGGATCATCCTCGCCCACATAAAAATCCAGGCTTGGATACTCATTGAACTACCTTGACGAGCTGCGGTGAATCGATACCAGTAAATCTCCTCCGATTTGATTGGCTCTGTTTACTCGTCTTAACATAGGCAGATATACATCGGTAGTTCTGGTATACTCCACATCTACTCCCATATCCTCGAGAAGTTGCCCTACTCTCAGAGCCAGCCTCAGATTATCGTTTTTCTCGCTTCTTCGTCTGTAATAATCTCCGATATCACTGCCCCCATGTCCCGGATCCAGTATAACCTTCGGCATATTCTACCCTCTCCTTGCGCAAAGCATTTTACCGCTTCTCTATTATATGCCGCAATGATGGAATGTTTCGCTACGGTATCTAATTTGTCATTCTAATGAAACCTTAATTTGAATTGTGCTGTTATTCGGAGTATAATACAAATTATCTAAAGTTCCCTTTACTATGATAAAAGGCACTGTTTTTGTGTCCGGCATCAAGATTGCAGTGCAGGTAATTTGCTTCTGTAATATAATAGTATTCATTTTTACACTGTCTATTTTAAAGGAGTGATGAGGATGTGGTTTTGGAATCGTGTCGAAATATATAAGGGATATTCTCTGAAGGAATTTTCCGAATTAAAGAATTCACTGGCGGCTGCCAACATCAAATATGATTACAAATTAAATGACCGTAAAAGCCCGGGATTAAACCTGGTAGACAGTTACTACCGCGGACATCTCACAGCGGAACCGAAAGTGACTGTGGAATACACCCTCTATGTTCATCATAAGGATTATGCGGAAGCAATGTATCTGACCTCCAACCGCCATATCCGCTGAAGAAATATCGATGACGCAGCTCAAGGCTGCGGCTTTTGTGCTTCTTACAGAAAGGGACCGTCTCAGCCTGTGACCCTGCGCCTGAAACAGTCCCTTTTTTCATGTTCTATTATATGCCGATTTTATCCGGTATCCAGTCTATTCTGCGAACATAGCGGTAGACAAATATCTCTCGCCGGTATCCGGAAGCAATACCATGATGGTCTTGCCCGCATTCTCCGGCCTCTTCGCTATCTGGACCGCCGCCCAAAGAGCTGCTCCGGAGGAAATGCCGACAAGCACCCCTTCCTTTCTCGCAATCTCCCTTCCAGTCTCAAAGGCAGCTTCATTGGTAACCGTAATGATTTCATCATAGATACCGGTATTCAGAGTATCCGGTACAAATCCAGCACCAATCCCCTGTATTTTATGGGCTCCGGCACGTTGTTCCGATAATACCGGAGAATCTGCAGGTTCCACAGCAATGATTTTTACCTCCGGTTTTTTTGACTTCAGATAAGCTCCCACTCCGGAAATCGTACCGCCGGTTCCAACCCCCGCAACAAAGATATCCACTTCACCCTGGGTATCCTTCCAGATCTCAACACCGGTGGTCTCTTCATGAACCTTAGGATTATTCGGATTCTCGAATTGGGAGGGAATAAAGCTGTTGGAATACGCTTCCTTTAATTCCTTTGCTTTTTCAATTGCTCCCTTCATTCCCTTGGAGCCTTCGGTTAATACCAGCTCCGCCCCATATGCCTTCATCAGATTCCGGCGCTCAATGCCCATCGTTTCCGGCATGGTAATGATGAGTTTCAGTCCATAGC
>JAEZFH010000109.1 GCA_023437885.1 Bacillota bacterium
ATTGTTATTCCGGACAATGCCTGATGAGCAGTATGATCGGAGGAAGAAGCGGCAACCGGGGCAGATGCGCACAGCCCTGTCGGATGTCCTACCAATTCTATTCCGGTAAGAAAAAACTTTCCTCCGACCAGGAGAAATATTTGCTAAGTCCCAAGGATATCAATACCCTGGCCTATATTACGGAGCTGATAGAGGCAGGAATTGATTCCTTTAAGATAGAAGGAAGAATGAAGCGGCCGGAATATGCTGCATTGGTTTCGAATTTGTACAGGAGTTATGTTGATCTTTATCTGGAACAGGGAAAAGAATATTATGATAACCATATTCATAGTGAAAGCTTCCAAGAGGACATGCAAAAGCTTCAGGATATCTATAACAGGGGCGGTTTTTCGGAAGGCTATGGAAAATCCTATCACGGCAAGAGCATGATGAGTCTCTATCGTCCCAATCATAGCGGAGTTCTTGTCGGGGAAGTAGCTTCTGTCCGGGGGACGCAAGTTTTCATAACCCTGCAGGAGGATGTAAACCCGCAGGATATTCTGGAAATCCGGCACAGAGAGGAAGAAGGCAATGAATTTACTGTGAAGAGCGCCCATAGCAAGGGTGACATTCTCTCCGTCAATATAGGAAGAAGGCAGGAAGCGGCAGCAGAGAAGGGGAAGCAGCAGAAGGACAGATACTATAATCCGAAGCTTCAGGTTGGAGACAAGGTATATCGGACAAAGAATAACCGGCTTTTGAATGAGCTGGAGGAAGAATATTCATCCAAGAATAGGAGACTTGGCCTGGAGGG
This sequence comes from Bacillota bacterium, assembly GCA_023437885.1. Lineage (GTDB taxonomy): Bacteria > Bacillota > Clostridia > Lachnospirales > Lachnospiraceae > Mobilitalea. The sequence goes on from JAEZFH010000109.1 coordinate 794, forward strand.
AATACTCACTGCAAAGCTTGGGGAAAGGCTGAAATTAACCTTGACCTTCCAGGAGGTCCAAGTCAGCGCTTATGGGGAGAAAGTCCAGGAAGCGCAGAAGCAGCCGATGACCCGGGAAAAATTACTTGCACCGATTGATAAAACCGGGGATACATTTTATTATTTTGAGAGTCTAATTATCTGTATGGATGAGGGTATCTTTGTGCCTGTCTCCTGGCTCAATGAGCTGCGAAGAGAAGCAATCAGCCTGCTTATGAAGGCCGTGACTGAAAAATATCGCAGAACCTCGATGAAGGAAGAGCCGCAGACAATACCGGCAAAGACCAGCCCGCCGGCAGGAAAAGAAGGCTTAAGCTTCTGTGTCTCGGTTCAGAAGCAGGAGCAATTGGAAGTGGCATTGATGTATGAGGAGGTGTCCGCCGTCTATCTGGATTATGAGTGGCTTGAGGCAGATTTACTTCCGGAGCTGGCTTTGATGGCACAGGAGGCAGGAAAGGATTGTTATCTTGCTTTACCCCAGATTTGCCGCTGCGCTCAGTATGAGAGGTTAAAAAAGGATTTATTAGCAATAATAAACCATAAGGCAATTACCGGCTTTCTTGTCATGAATTTTGAAGAAATTGAGCTTCTTCATTCGTTAGGGTATTATGAACAGCGAAAAAAGCTGATTGCAAATTATAATTTGTATACCTATAACACGGAGGCAAAGACTTTTTTCGCAGAATTGGGCATTACCCAATATACGGCACCGGTGGAGTTGAATTACCAGGAACTGAAAGCGCTCGGAATTGCGGACAGTGATATGATTGTATATGGATATCAGCCGGTGATGGTATCTGTCCAATGTCTTTTTGCCAGTACATCGGGCTGTCAGAAGAGGAAGCAGGGGAATACAGGTAATCTTGTAGACCGCCTTGGAAAAAGCTTCTTTGTCCAGGCTCATTGTAATAGCTGTTACAATATCATTTACAATAGTCAGGTGCTTTCCCTGCTTAAATATTCCAGGGAAATTATCAATTTAAAACCGGCAGGGATCCGGCTGGATTTCACATTGGAAAGCAGGGAAGAAACACAGAAGGTGCTGTCTGCTTTTATAGCAAAGTTTTATGGAAAAGACAGTATACCGGCGGAGCTTACGGACTATACGACAGGACATTTCAAGCGCGGGGTGGAATAATCCGTCTGTTGCTTTAAGGTATCCGGTCTGCCGGATGGAGGTTATCATGAATCTGATCTCGGAATTAATTAAATATATGATGATATTTCTGATCGGGATATATACCTATTACAGCTTTAATGTGTTCCGTTTCAAGAATAAAAGGCATCAAAATAAAACTTATGCGGTTTTAACCGTTATCATATTTCTGCTGCATTTCATCGGTTATTTTACCTTGTTTTTGCAGAGCCAGGATATAAACCTGCTCTATTTGTACGGTGCAGAAGTACTGCTGTTTATTCTGGTCTTAGTACTCTACCAGGTGATATATCCAAAGATATCAAAGCTTCTGCTTCGCAATATGCTCATGCTTTTGACCATAGGCTTTATCATACAGACAAGGCTGTCCTTTGATAAAGCACTGAGGCAGGTCATCATTGTGGGAGGCTCGTTTCTGTTTGGTCTTCTGGTGCCGTACATTATCCGAAGAGTGGGAAGACTGAAAAACTACGGCTGGATCTATGGGGGAGCAGGGCTTCTTCTGCTTGTGATTGTATTAATCGCAGGGACCACCAATTACGGAGCTACGAACTGGCTGAACATTGCCGGAATCAGTATTCAGCCTTCGGAATTTGTCAAGCTGCTTTTTGTATTCTGCATTGCCGGACTTCTGGGGGAAGGCAGGAATTTCAGACGGGTGTGTCTGATCTCATTGCTGGCGGGAGCTACGGTTGTCCTGCTGGTATTGCAGAAGGACCTGGGTGGTGCTTTAATCTTCTTCGTGACCTATGTCTTCATGCTGTATGCTGCAACTACCAGACCTCTGTATCTATTCTCCGGACTGGCAGCAGGAAGTATGGCAGCCTATCTGGCCTACCAGCTCTTTGGCCATGTCAGAGTACGTGTGCTTGCCTGGAAGAATCCCTTTGCCTATATCGATAAGGAGGGCTATCAGATAACCCAGTCCCTGTTTGCGATCGGGACCGGAGGTTGGTTCGGAATGGGCCTGAACCGGGGGCTGCCCACCGGTATTCCGGTAGTGGACAGTGATTTTGTATTCTCAGCCATATCCGAGGAATTGGGAGGCTTATTTGCGATTTGTATCCTCCTGATCTATGCCAGCTGTTTTGTTATGTTTTTAAATATTGCCTTGGAACAGGAGGATTTGTTTTACCGGCTGCTTGCCATCGGTTTCTCTGTTATGTTTGCGTTCCAGATTGTTCTCTCCATCGGCGGTGTAATTAAGTTTATTCCCTCCACAGGAGTTACTCTGCCGTTGATCAGCCTGGGAGGCAGTTCAATCTTATCTGTAATCGTCATGTTTATGATTTTGCAGGGAGTATCCCTGGCGGGAAGAGACGCGGTACGGGAGCAGAGGAGGACAGAAACGGAGGGCATAAATCAATGAAGCAATGGATTGAACTTTTAAAGAATAGGTCGAAGGAGTTTGCTGCGTCCCGGGAAATGCAGGAGACTTCAAGGCCAAGGGACATAAGAAAGCCTGTTTTTAATATCATGTATATTTTCCTGGGGATATTTGTGCTCATCGCAGGATATTTTTCTTACTACCTCATCGTCCGAAGCGATGAGGTGATCAATAATGCCTATAATAAGCGGCAGGAGGTGCTGTCAGAGCGCGTGATCCGCGGCAGCATCCTGTCGGCGGACGGACAGGTGCTGGCACAGACCTTAGTGGATAAGGAGGGAAAGGAGACCAGGGAGTATCCCTTCAAGAATGTATTTGCCCATGTGGTCGGAAGGTACGATATGGGCAAGAGCGGAATCGAGGAAACGGAAAATATCCGGCTTCTGACCTCCAATGTGAACAGCATCGAGGTAATGTATTCTGATCTGATGGGAGAGAAGAGTCCGGGGGATAGTGTGGTCACCACCCTGAATACGAAGCTCCAGCAGGTGGCTTATGATGCGCTGGGTGACTACCGGGGAGCAGTTGTTGTGCTGGAAGCCTCCACCGGTAAGATTCTGGCCATGGTTTCCAAGCCTGATTATGACCCCAATCGGGTGATTCAGGAGTGGGAAAAGCTGCTGGAGGATGAGGATACCAGGGCGCCCCTGTTCAACCGTGCGACCCAGGGAAAGTATGCACCGGGCTCTACCTTTAAGGTGCTGACTGCGCTGGAATATATGCGTGAGAATATGACCTATCTGGAATATAAATATGACTGTGACGGAAAGATTGAATATGATGGAATGACCATTCATTGCAACCATAATAAGGCCCATGGGAATTTGAAGCTGCCCATGGCTTTGGCAAAGTCCTGTAACACCTCGTTTGCCAACATCGGTAAAGATCTTAATTTAACTAAATTCTATGAGCTATGTGAGGATTTTCTGTTTAATCACAACCTTCCGGTGAAAATGACCAGCAATATCAGCAGTTTCTCACTTCAAAAGGGCGTCTCCGGGACAAAGGAGGCGATGCAGACCGCCATAGGCCAGGGAAAAACCTGGATATCTCCCCTGCATAATGCGATGATAACCGCTGCCATCGCCAATGACGGCATTATGATGAAGCCCTATGTGGTGGATCATGTTGTGAACGCGGAAGGGGCAACGGTTAAAAAGTATTCTCCGGAGAGCCTGGGCAGAAAGCTGTCCGGCTCTGAGGCGGAATATCTGACAAAAGCCATGCGGCTGGTGGTTACAGAAGGGACTGCAACGAAGCTGAGCGATTTGTCGGTTTCAGTGGCGGGTAAGACGGGCTCTGCGGAAAATTCTGCGGGAAGACCCCATTCCTGGTTTATCGGATTTGCCCCGGATAAGGAATCTGAAATTGTTGTTAGCGTTATTGTAGAAAATGTCGGTACCGGCAGTGAATACGCCGTTCCGATTGCCAAAAAGATATTTCAGGAGTATTTTAAGAAATAATCCGAAGTAGCCGGACAAGCTGTTTCTACCATGCAATTGCGTAACAGTTCCATCGGTGTCTTCCCATCTTAGGCAAGTAAAAGGGAGATGGGAAGCCACCGACGGAACTGTTACGCAATTTGTTCCTTTTGTAGTATTTTAATAATTTTAGGTTGAAAACTTGTGCACATTGATGTATACTTCTATCTAGATAAGACGGTACACCAAAAAGCAGGAGGAATTGCGATGGTAGAAGCAACGAGCTGTGGTGGTGTAGTTATATTCAGAGGAAAGATTTTATTACTGTATAAAAATTACAAGAACTAATATGAAGGGTGGGTGCTACCGAAAGGGACCGTTGAAGAAGGTGAAGAATATAAAGAAACTGCAATCCGCGAGGTACTGGAGGAAGCGGGGACGAATGCTTCCATTATTAAGTACATCGGGAAAAGCCAATATTCTTTTAGCACGCCGCAAAATACAGTATTAAAGGATGTTCATTGGTATTTAATGATGTCTGATAGCTATTACAGCAAACCACAAAGGGAAGAGTTTTTTATGGACTCCGGTTACTATAAGTTTCATGAAGCGTATCATATGCTGAAATTCGCCAATGAGAAGCAGATCTTGGAGCGGGCTTACAATGAATACATGGACTTGAAGAAAAGTAACTTATGGGGTAACAAAAAATATTTTTAACATCTGTTAATTGAAGAAGGGTGCAGCACATAATTACCGCTCCGGCTGATATGTGCTGCACCCTTCTTTTATATTGCAAAATTAAGAACGTCTTTCTGTAATTGGGATGTATTGCGTAAAAACAGTGCCTTTTATCATTATGAATTGGGTTTTAGTTCACAGGATGGAAGATAGCCAAATTGATTCTTATAACATTTTGAAAAATAGGAAGGGCTATGGAAGCCGCACATTTCAGCGCATTCTACAATGTTGATATCTCCCTTTTTCAGAAGTGTCCTTGCATGAAGACAACGGGTAGTAAGCAGATAGCCCTTCAGTGTCTGGCCGGTGATATCCTTAAAAATACGGCAAAAATAGTATTTGCTTATGCATAGCTCCGATGCGACATCATCCAGGCTGAATTCATTTTTCAAGTTTAAATTGATATATTCCATTGCCTTCTTAATTAATTCTGATTTATTCTTACTGGCAATTCGTTCTTTATTTATAATTATTTGGTTTCGGTATAACAATATGTTCATGGTGATGCATAATGCTCGGATAGCCTTCTTCCAGTGAAGACGCTTGTTTTTTGATTCGCGGATGATGATATTGAAGATGTTTACAATTTCAGGATCATTGGTTTTCTCGCAAAAGATATTTTCAGTAGTATCAAAGCCGATGTCACGGCAAAAATTGTGATCCATAATCAGGCAGTAATAACTGCATTCCGTGCCATGTAATTTGATATCATGGATATAATTGGAATTCACGATAATTACATCACCGGCAGATGCTAAAATAATTTCCCCATTGATAGAGATTTCGGCACTGCCTGAAATAAAATACAGCATTTCTATATTTATGTGCCAATGATAGAAAACTCCTTTAAAATAAGAATCCATCTGATAGAAATCAAAAATGATAGGGTAATCCGGTTCTATAAAAGAGTGCAGCTCATAAACGAAATCTTTCATCATATTCTCCATTCTGTCAAAACAATGCCAACAATTCCTTAATTAAGAATATAGTAAATTGTATCACAAAAACACGAAAAAACCAATGCGATTTATGAATATTAATTGTATTATTAATCATAATTGCTGTATAAAAATGGTATGAATTCACTAATTCTCTCTTTTTTCGCTAAAAAAGCAATCCAGTTTTATTAATTGGCAAAGTTATATGTTTTATTTTTATCGTCAGCTTATTAAAATATAGACAATGGAATATTCAGATTGTCAGCTCCTTATTTCATAGGAATATCCAAGCATTGCTTGATCATTCCTTAGCTGCATCACACGTTCTGAAGAAACATAATATTGGCGAAAGCTTGAGGAGGTAGAAAGAAGTGGAAGCATACGCAGGGTGTAGATCAGAAAATAAAAAGAAGCCGCCTGTGGCAGATCGGATGAAAAAGCATCTGTCGAAATATGGTATTGTATACCTGTTTCTCGTACCTGTAATGGTGCAATTTATAGTATTTTATCTTATTCCCATTATATTTAGTTTTGTGCTTACATTTACGGATTGGTCCATCGTAGGAATACCAAAATTCATCGGACTTGATAATTGGAAACGGCTTTTTAAGGATGCGATTGCGTGGAAATCGATTAAAAACACCGTTTTATTTTCTGTTTATTATATCGTTCCCACGATGGCATTAGGAATGTTTTTCGCGGTAATGATATTTGGGCAGAAAAAGAAAGTGGGTACTTTTTTCAAAGGCATCTTTTTTCTGCCGGTGGTAACATCCTTTGTAGTCATATCGGGTATCTGGAAGTATATTTTTATGGGCTCGGAGCAGGGAATTATCAATAAGATGCTTATTTTTCTGGGTTTGGACACACAGCTTTTCTTAGCCAGCTCGAAGCAGGCGCTGCTTGTACTGGCAAGTCTAAGCGTATTTAAGGTGGTCGGAAGTACCATGGTATATTATTACGCCGGTCTGAACGGAATATCGGAGGAAGTATATGAAGCAGCGAAGATTGACGGTGCAGGGAAATGGAGAACCTTTTCTAGAATTACCTTTCCTTTATTAACACCGATCCATTTTTATGTGGCGATTGTTACCACCATCGGTTCCTTCCAGATATTTGATTCCGCCTTCCTTCTTACAAATGGAGGACCTAATTTTGCGACCAGCACGCTGGTATATTATATGTACAAGCAGGGATTTTCCTCGTTAAGATTTGGATATGCCAGTGTTCTTGCATATGTCCTGTTTGTAATAATATTATTGCTGTCACTGATACAGAAAAATGTAATAAAAGAGCAGCTGGATTAATGGAGGTAATATTATGGAAACTAAAAAGACATCAGTAATTGCGATACTACTGCTAACGATATTAGCCATAGTATTTTTAACCCCTTTCACGATCATGGTTATAGGCAGCTTGATAAAGATGAAATTACCTGTGGGCAATCCCTTCTTATGGATACAAAAAGAGCTGTCCCTGTATAACTTCATTTTTATTTTCAAGAATTCAGAGTATTTGACCTGGATCAAAAATTCCCTGATTATCTCAGTTGTACCTACGGCTTTACAGATGTTCTTTGCTCTGGTCCTGGGTTACATCTTTGCAAAAAAGCAATTCAAGGGGAGAGATTTCATCTTCTGGATTATGATGGCTGTTATTATGGTTCCGTCACAGATACTTATCATACCTCGATATATCATGTTTAATAAGATGGGGTGGATCGATTCCTACATACCCTTGATTCTTCCGAGGGTGTGGGAAATTATGGGCGTTTTCTTTGCAAAGCAATTCATGCTTCAGCTTCCGAAAGAATTGGAGGAGGCGGCTTTTATGGATGGAGCAAATGATTTTCAAATCTTGTTCCGGATCATGATGCCGTTAAGCAAATCGGTAATAGCAACGGTTGGAACCTTTGCATTCATCACC
>JAEZFH010000061.1 GCA_023437885.1 Bacillota bacterium
TTACATTTAATTCATCCGAAAACTTCATAAATATAACTCCGTTCGACTTGCATGTGTTAGGCACGCCGCCAGCGTTCATCCTGAGCCAGGATCAAACTCTCATGTTTAAGTTTTTGATCCAGTCAGATAAACGTTAGCCAATGATGATCGCTATGTTGCGAGCAACATATATCATCTTCAAGCAATCCATGTTATCTTTACTGTTTTTGTGGTGTATCTGTTTCCAGATACGGTTCGTGATGTATCTTCCGATACATCTTAATGAAAATCTATTTTGGCTTCCGAAGAAACCATTTGAAGTGCATGTGACACTTCAATTTTTTTTAGAATTTCAGGGTTGTTTCACTGTTCAATTATCAAGGTTCATTCTGTGCGTTAGCTGCGCTTTTTCGTGTTTCTTATCTCGCCGCCAACTTTCTTAGTTTAACACATCCGCTTTATTATGTCAACCACTTTTTTCGATTTTTTTATTTCTTTTTTTCAATCATGTGGCCGCTTCTCGGCGGTGGATTTTTATTGTACAACCCAAATCGAAAAATGTCAAGCAGGAAAATAAACTTTTTTTAATTTATATCATCCAGCTCTTCTTCCTCCAAATCCTCAGCATCAATGTTCAGGGTATGAAGAGCTCTTCTCTTTCGCCTGGCCTCTTCTGAGGAATTCATGATAAAGTCTTTGATCTCGCTGGCATGTCTGATATGGTACAATACAAGCTCCGGATGAGTGGTGTCCCCCGTATAGCAGGTTATGGTTCCCAGCTTGAACATCCGCTCCGATAAGCTTCTCGTCAGTCTGACATCCTGAATTTTATACATTAATGCATCATCCTCGGTAATATTGAGGAATCCGGATGTAATCGTGAGCTTATCTTCGTGAATGGTGTATTTCGTGAAACTAAACGGTAACCCAAAAAATTTAATACGTTTTCTCTCAACGTAGCTCATAGTAACCTCCCTCAAAGTGCTTGCGCTTTTTTATCATGAAATCACTTTAATCCCCTATAGCTTCACTATATCTGTTACTTAATATCTATAACCTCCGACCGGTCTTCCCGGGTTACCTTGAGGCTGATGTTCTTCATCTCCATATCCTTCTGAACTTCAAATATCAACACTACCGGCTTTACCTCTCCTTCCCGGAGCGTAATATCGATCAGCTTCAGGTTATTCTCAAGAAGTGCGAATGGAGGCTCATATACCGACTTGGAATTAATATATAGTTGATATTTGATATCCGCCTGAGTTAGATTTAAGTTATTGTTCTTTTTTAACTCATTGGTCAGCATGAAGGACAATACAATCAGTTGATTGCCTTTTCTGGGAGTAATAGAAAAATAAGTTTCCGACGGGTCCTCCGGATAACTCTCTGCAATAATATAGTCCGTGTACTCGAGAGAAAATCCCTTTTCCCCTATCACTTCTGACAGGGTATACTCTTTCTGAGGTTTCTCTCCTCCGATCGGAGAGAGTCCCATATCTTCCTGATTATTTGCATCTTCGGAAGATGCCACGGGAGTCGGTGTTACAGTCACGGCACCCGCTTGATTTTCCGTTATCTCACTTATCGTCAATAAATCAGCCTTATACCTGTCGTCACTCTTAAGCAGCTGTCCCGCCATATATTCGGCCGCAGCATCTGTCTGTTCTTCCGTATATTCGTATTTCTGAATACATCCTGTCAAGGTTGTCATTGCAAGCAGGATGACCATTATCTTTTGTCGTCTCATCTATGAACCCCCAGTTATATGCATCATAAGAGTACTTCCAAATTACAGGATAGTACAATTAACATATTATCACTTATCTTATGAATCAGCAACAAAAATAAACATGATTTGCCGACCCGGGGAATACAGATGCAGAAGCCTACCGGCCAGTTTATATATTACAACCTTTGTGTTTCACTTTGTTAATTTCCCGAATACCGTATAAAAGAAGGGTTTGCTGCACTTACCGGATAATCCGTTATGCAGCAAACCCATTCTATTTAGAGATAATACTTATTTTTTAATACGCCGAATTTCCCATTACGCCGTAACACCAGTCCATTTCTTTCTGGCAATTCTTATCAGGAAGAAAGCAGCACGGCATACCCAATCTACATACATCGCGATCCAGGTTCCGTACAAGCCCATATGAAAGAAATGATCCAGAAGATAGCTTAAGGCCACTCTCCATATCCACATGGAGAAGATGGATACATACATCGTATATTTGGCATCATCTGAGGCACGCAGGACATTGGGCAGTGTAAAAGCAGAAGGCCATAACAAGGTTGCCATAATGCTATAGGAAAACAGTATCTTCCATGCCATATCGGAGGCTTGCGGGGAAAGCTGGTAAATACTCACAATCTGCTTTGATAATAGGAGGAAGACTATATTTAGAATAAGCATCGATAAATAGGATATCTTCATTAATTTCTTCACATAATATTTCACATCATCAAAAGCCTGAGCTCCCATGCATTGTCCGATTACGGTAATTGCAGCCAATCCTATGGAGGAGGCCGGGATTACTACAAAGCCCGAGACCGTGTTCGCTACCGCATTCGCCGCTATTGCAGTCGTACCATAGCTGGCAACGAGACTTTGCACTATCAGTTTACCCACTTGAAAGATACTGTTGTCAATGCCCGTCGGGATTCCCACACTGCAGATCTTTCTTATCATAGCAGGATGAAAGCCCAGTCTGAACCGTACATCGATATGAAGAGGAAGCTTTTGATTATGTATGACACACAGCATGATAACTGCTCCGACTGCTCTTGATATTAGAGTTGACGTACCAACTCCCCCTGATTCCATGCCGAGTCCGAATACAAGGATAGCATTTCCGGTTACATTAATGATATTGACCAGAAGGGAGGTCATCATGGTTGTCTTAGAATTACCCATAGAACGACACAGCGCGGCACTTCCGCTGTAGATAGCCAGGAAGGGAAAAGAGAGCGCCGTCAGATAAAAATAAGTAACTGCATGCTTCATTACCTCAGGATCAATACTTCCATAAATAAAATGCAAAACACTTCTGTTTCCGATCAATGCAATAACCATTACCGCCAGGGACAGAACCGTTATGGATAGCAGTAACTGGTTCGCAGCCCGGCAAGCCTTCTCACTGTTTTTATTCCCAAGGTATCTTGCCGCCACAACGGCGCCTCCGGTAGCCAGAGAGCTGAATATATTAATCAGCAATATATTCAGTGTGTCTACCAGAGAAACACCGGATACGGCGGCCTCGCCGGCACCGGATACCATCACGGTAGCAGCCATGCCGACGGTTACTCCTAAGATTTGTTCCAGTATCAGTGGTATAATCAGCCGATATAAATCTTTCTTAGAAAAAAGTCTCAATTTTTTGCCTTTCCTTTAACTTCCGATAATGCGAGCTTTTTCGAAACCTATTTGGGATACTTCATCTCAATCTTACAACGGATGGTCTTCGTATTACTTAATGCTTCACTGTAGGCATCCGGCTGACTTCCGCCTGCGAATACTGTGAAGCTGCCCGCTTCATATTCCTTTTCACCATTTTCACGTATTATCATAAACTGCTCCGCCTCAATTGTAAAGGATATTGTAACCGCTTCTCCGGGCTTTAAGGTTACCCGTTTCACTGCGCACAGCTTATGGCGGGGCACTCTTACGGTGGCTTCGTCGTCCCTTAAGTAAATCTGGACAATTTCATCTCCTTCCACAGCACCCACATTCGTGACCGTTACTTTACCATTTATCCCTTCCCCTGGAAGAATCTCTGATTGAGCATAAGAGGAGCCCGCAAGGAGTGCTGCTTGTTGTTTCTCCAGCACAAGGCCGCTGTAGGCGAATTTGGTGTAGCTCAGACCAAAACCGAAGGGAAAGAGCGGGTCTTCCTTTATGAATTTATAGGTTCTTCCATCCATGGAGTAATCTTCAAAATCAGGAAGTTGATTTTCTTCATGATAGAAGGTTACCGGCAATCGTCCGGAGGGGCTGTAATTGCCAAAGATCAGATCGGCAACCGCCTTGCCTCCCATGGCCCCCGGATACCAGGCTTGAATAATTGCAGCCGCATGCTCATTGCCATAATCAAAATCAACTGCACTCCCGGTCAGATTCACAAGAATAACTGGCTTATTTCTCTCGCAGGCCGTACGAATCAGATTCCTCTGACATTCGGGCAGTAGCAGGGTATCCTTATCTCCGGAGATATCCTTGCCCACCATTTCTTCTCCTTCCAGGGTTTCATCCAGGCCTGTTACCACTACCACCACATCGGCCAGATCCACATGGGCCTTCACCTCACCCAGGCGGTCTCCCGCGTAGCCGGGATCCTCCAGCTTGTATTCAAACAAATGACAGCCCTCGCTGTAGTTCACCCTGGCTCCCGGCAATTGTGCCCGGATTGCCTCAAGAATCGTATGGTATTGATTCGCAGTCCCATGATAATTACCCTCAAGGGCTATGATGGAGTTAGCATTGGGTCCCATCACCGCAATGTTCTTAATCTTTGCCTTATCCAACGGAAGGATACCGTTATTTTTCAATAATACAATGGATTTTCTGGCCGCTTCTTCATTCAGTACACGGTGCTCCTCACAGTCCACCACTTCATAGCCAAGGTCATCAAAGGGGGGCTTTTCATCGAACATGCCTAATTTCATTCTGGTGGTCAGCAGACGCTCCGTTGAGGTCCTTATCTGCTCCTCTGTAATCTTTCCTTCGGAAAGTGCCTGCAGCAGATAGGCATACATATTGCCACAGTTCAGGTCACAGCCGTTTTCCAATGCAAGAGCCACGGATTCCGTCGGAGTACTGGTTTTTTTATGATACAGGTGAAAATCGGCGATTGCCCAGCAGTCCGAGGTTACATATCCGTCAAATCCCCACTCTCCCCTTAACAGGTCCTTTAATAGGGTCTTGCTGCCGCAGCAGGGCTCTCCGTTGGTTCTGTTGTAGGCGCCCATGAAGCCTTCCACACCACAGTCAACCAAGGCCTTAAAGGCGGGAAGATAGGTTTCCTCCATATCCTGCTTTGTGGCAATGGCATCAAATTCATGCCTTAATTTTTCCGGCCCGCTGTGAACCGCAAAATGCTTTGCACAGGCAGCTGTCTTAAGGTATCTCTCGTCATAGCCCTGCAGCCCCTTTACAAACGCCACGCCCAACCGGGCTGTCAGATAGGGGTCTTCTCCGTAGGTTTCCTGTCCCCTTCCCCATCTGGGGTCCCGAAAGATATTTACATTCGGCGACCAAAAGGTAATTCCTTTGTATATGCCGTAATCCTCATACTTTTGGTAGCTGTTATATTTTGCGCGTCCTTCCGTCGCTATCACATCCGCAACCTTCTCAACCAGTTCATCATCAAAGGTTGCCGCCAGGCCGATCGCCTGGGGGAATACCGTTGCCATACCGGCGCGTGCCACTCCGTGCAGCGCCTCATTCCACCAATTATAAAAGGGAATGCCGACCGATTCCACCTTTGCGCTGTTAAACAGCATTTGGGATGCACATTCTTCGATTGTCATATGGGCAACCATGTCCTTTGCCCGTTCCCGAAAGCTTAACGTCTCATCCTGATACTTATATTTTTTTTCCATTCCTATCTCCATTCCTTTTTTACAATTCCAGGAAATCAACTTCCCGGAAGGATTTCGTCTCCGGATTAATCTTTAGAGTTTGTATCTCATGAGGTCCGATGATCAGGGGATAAACCGTGTCCATAAAGGTGAGGTTATAGCTCTGCTCCCTACCCTCCTGCTCCAAAAGCCTCACAATAAAATCTCCGTCATCCTCCGCTTTCTTAACCGTCATAACCGCAACACTGTCCTGATCTGTGGAAGCTAAGGAATAGCTTGTGCGGCGCACCTCTCCCTTATGGCAGCTGTCGGCCAGGTATTCATAGGGACCATTGATTCTTCTTGCCATCCGGTATAGCTGAGCTGCCGGAAGCTCCTCCCCATGGGGTCTTAGTACAAGGGTAAACGCAATCTTGCCGATATCGGTATATTCATAGCTTTCCAGTGAATTATACCAGTTTCTTCCATTTCCCTGGGCATACATCGCACTTCGCGCCACGGTAAGCAATAAGGTGCCCTTATGGCAGCAGAAGGAGTATTTGCTGTCATTGGAGACGGCAAGTCCTTCCCTGCCCTGATTCGTTACATCCAGGAAGCGGTGCATGTAATATTCATCCTCATCCTCTATGGTTCTGTTAATGGTCTCATAAGAGCCTTCGGCCCTGACCAGGGGCTTCGTGACTCCCACCGGAAAACCAAGCTTCAATTCATGCCATTCCTTGTCCCAATACAGCATGTTCTCTACAACGACCTCAGAATCCTTTGCATAGAGATAATATCTTTGCTCCAACCTGCTGCCGCCGTGTTCATATATCACACGAATACATTCCCGAAGCTTGCCGCTTTCCACTTTTTCAACGGATTTCAGCTTCAGGGTCTCTCCGGTATTTTCATAGGGTCTGCCCTGAACTCCTCCCCAGGTGTCACGTTCATCAATCCAGATCTCATGGGTTGCGGGCGATTTAAGTGCCTGATATCCGGTCTTTTTCTCCAGGAGCTCTTTTAATAAACCGCTTTTCTCATCAAAGGTTACCTTAATGAATTCATTCTCCATCTGATAAGGATCGGTGTTATTTAGTTCCATCTCATTGTTATAACATAGGGCCGGCTCCTCCACCATCAGGCGGTAAACGACGTAGCCGCAGGAAGGAATATTGGCATGGAACACAATATTTCTTCTGCCCCCCAGCACATAATTACGCACCTTTGCCTTGGTGTGGACTCTTTGATAGGGTACCTCTCTTCCCTCGGGGTCCGTCAGCTTCAGCGGATGCTTGCAGAACCAGTTCAGCTCCACGTTAACATAGCCCTGATACTCTTTTCCGTCCGTATTAAATAGGAAGAGAGGAAAACCGTCTCCGGTGGTATCCACGGAGTTTACCATGGATTGTATGGCCAGAGCCTTCAGCTTAGTGCAGCTTGCACTTACCATACCAAACTGCATAATAGCTTCATCCCTGGCTTCCTTAATCGCAGTTCCTCCCAGGGTATCATGGAATTGGTTAAACAGCAGGAGCTTCCACAGCCCGGTCATCTCTTCGCTTTCCTTCAGCCAGGAATCCTTCCCCGAAGCATCCATGGAAAGCAGCATATCCGTCTCCATAAGTCTGGTCTCACTGAGCCGGTTCGCTTTCTTCAGCCTGGCATCCATGGCGTAGCAGCCGGTATTCACCTTTTCCAAGGGTCCGCTTATCTTATCCAGACTTTCTCTCTGCAATCCCTGAAAGAATTCCTCAAAGGTGCCAAACACAAGCTCCGTATGAGGATATTCCTCTCTTAACATTTGGATACTCTCTATGTTTTCTTTGGTCGGACCGCCGCCGTGATTGCCTACACCGTAACAACAGGGCAATTCCTCCCGGTTCTCCATGGCCGCCAGCGTATCCTCGATATTTTTTTTGGTGGGTTCATAAAACCAGGTGGTGTATTCTCCCGGAAGTGTGATGGCATTGACCGCACTTCCATCCGCGCTTTCCCATAAGAAAACAGGATTCTCCAGCCTGGGCCGCATTAATACATAATGGTCCATACCGCATTTTTTCAGAAACTGAGGTAAATTCCCGCCGTGACCGAAGCTGTCCACATTGGAGCCTATCTTTGTTGTTTTCCCGAACTTTTCCTTCAGGTATCTCTGTCCGTACAGTCCCTGCCGAAGAAGGGCTTCCCCATTTGGCAGGTTGCAATCCGGCTCAAGAAACCAACCGCCGGTCAGCTCCCACCTTCCCTCCGTAACCCGGCTTTTGATTTCTTCAAACATGGAAGGCACGGTTCGTTCAATCCATTCAAAGAAAGCGGTTGAGGTAGAAGTAAATTTAAAATCCTCATATTCCTTCATCCGGTCCAGTGCAGAAGCAAAGGTTGCCTTTACCTCCTGCATGCCCTCTTCCCAATTCCAAAACCACACCGGGTCAATATGGGAATTCCCTATCATATAAAGTCTTTTTCTGTTCATCCTTAGCCTCCGACTTCCTGTTTCCTTTAATAGTCCAACGTATCCATAACTTTAGTCAGGGGGTTACGGTAGGAAACGGTAAAGCTGTAATCCCTCAGATTGGCGCACAATACTGCTTCATGCTCTCCGGTTATCCTGCGGATGATAAGAACATCATCCTGCGTATCCTCAACAATGCAATCCTCATCAAAGGCAGGATATTCATTACGAAAACGCATCAGCGCGGCCAGTCTCTTTACAACGGGCTTTTCTGCCTCCTGCCTAATCTCCTCCACGGTATAATTATGCCTGCTGATATTTCTGGGGAAATCCGTTTTTCTCATAAGCTCGTAATCATTTTCCCCGGCGAGAAGTCCCACGTAATATACCTGGGGAATTCCCGGTGCGAAGAACTGAATGGCCCTGGATAACAGATAGGCTTCATCACTGCCTACGGCAGAGTAATAGGTGCAGTTGATCTGGTATACCACCGGCTTATCCTTTGCCTTCTCGCTGTAATCCATCTTGAAGTTTGCACCCCGCTCCAGGGTCTTATTGCATACCGCATCGATTTCCTCATCCGTTAACAGGTCCTTTACATCCACTGTTCCGATACCGTCATGGGTATCCAGAGTTGTATACTGCTTCTGCGGGCACATCCTGAGCCAGTTTTTAAGACTCTGACCACTGCCGGTATAAATGGTATGGAGCACCAGCACCGGCAAAGCAAAATCATAGATATAATAGCCGTGATCGGCGATCTTTTGCTGTATTTTATAATGGTCATGGATTTCCGGAAGCATGGGTATATTATTCCGATCCAGAATATCCTGCACGCGCTTCATGCACTCCCACATCTCAGGCTCCACAAAAAAGCAGGAGGTTCCCAGCTTCTTTGTGGCAAATGCAAAGGCATCCAGACGGATCATGGAAGCGCCGTGCTTCATTAAGCATTCCAGGGACCTCTCTACAAATTCCCAGGTAATGTCCGAATTCATATCCAGGTCCATCTGCTCCTCGCTAAAGGTGCACCAGATCTTTTCGGTGGTTCCGTCTGCAAAGGTAATATCCACACAGGGAGCGTGGGGCTTTCTTTTGTTCAGTACCGCCACTTCCTCCGGCGTAGGCTCACCCTGGGGCCAGAATTTATGAAATCTCAGGAACATATCCTTATAAGCGGAAGCCTCGTGCTTCTCGATGAAATCCAGAAAGTATTTGCTTCTTCTGGACAGATGGTTGATCATGAAATCGTACATCAGCTCGTAATCTCCGGCGATTGCGTCGATATCCTCCCAGGTCCCGAAGTCCGGGTCTACCTCCTCATAGGTCAGGGGCGCGAAGCCCCGGTCACCGGAGGAGGGGAAAAAGGGCAGGATATGAATTGCTCCGATTTCCCTCTTAAAATAAGCATCCAGCATTTCTTTTAATTCTTTTAAATTTTTACCAAAGCTGTCCGAATAGGTAATCAGCATAATTTTATTTTTCACGGTTGCCTCCATTTTGCACAGGTGTTATTGCTTTCCACCGGTTTATAGCCTTCCGATAAAAACGGAAATATTTCCGATATAAGCAAATCTACATTCCCTTAAAGGTAGAATTATGTTCTCCTCGGTTACAGCACAGATGCTGTAACCATGCTGCTCCATTCATTATGATAAAGCGGAAGAGTTGCATATCCGGGATTTTCCCTGGTATCAAGCAAAAGCCTCTCCTGCTCCAATTCCTCGATCCGGTCAGTCTCATGCTTCAGATACCGTTCCACCGTCCAGCTTACACTGCGGATACGCTCCTTCAGCCCGCCGATTCTGATATCCTGTACCTCAAAGCCAAAGGGCCTATTCTCCAGGTACCACTGCTTTCGAAAAGCTGCATGGAATATTTCAATCCGTTCCAGCAATTCCTTGCATTCCTCTTTTGCTATCCTTCCCAGGCTCTCTAAATCTCCTGCATCATATGCCCTTTTCAGACGGATCCCCATATCGCATTTCAGCTCCAGCACATAGGCAAGCTTCGCCAGGGTGTCAAAGAGATAGCTGTATTCATTATTTTTTTCCGCAATTTTAGAGAGCATCTGATGGCATCTCTTATAATGTCCGGGATAGGATATCTCATCGACATGCCTGTCATATAAGCCCTGCAATACATCCTGATAAAAGAGGTACTTGGCCGGTCCGACGGATACGCGGCCAGGAGACGGATTATCTGGGGTTAGGTTTAGGGAATCCAGCTCCATAAAGTCCTCATAAATCATATTGGTACAGGTGAGAAG
>JAEZFH010000107.1 GCA_023437885.1 Bacillota bacterium
CCATACGGCCTGTATATCAAAGGCAGGCTTCCCAAAAAGGAAGGGAAAAGGCTGGCTATCGTCGGAGCGCGGGAGTGCTCCCCCTATGGAAGGGAAATGGCAGCCTATCTGGCAGGTGCGGCGGCCAGGGCTGGGATCGAAGTCATCAGCGGACTGGCCAGGGGTATCGACCGCTATGCCCATGAGGGTGCTCTGGCAGCAGGAGGAAAGACCTATGGAATATTGGGCTGCGGTATCGATATCTGTTATCCGAGAGAGAATATCAATCTTTATATGGAGATGCAAAGAGAAGGTGGTATTATCAGCGAATATGCCCCGGGCGTCCAGCCGGTTGCAGGTAATTTTCCCATGCGGAACCGGATGATCAGCGGCATCAGTGACGGAATTTTGATCATTGAAGCGAGAGAAAAAAGCGGTTCCCTGATTACGGCAGATTTAGGACTGGAGCAGGGAAAGGAGATTTACGCCCTGCCGGGAAGAGCAACGGACCGGCTCAGTGAGGGATGTAATAATTTAATAAAAATGGGGGCAAAATTAGTTATATCTCCAAAAGATATTCTGGAGGATTATCTTCCAAATTATGAACAAACTATGGACGAATTGAAAAAAAATAATAAACTTCTTGAAAAAGTAGGAAAAATAGTATATGCTTCTCTTTGTTTAGAGCCAAAGCATATAGAGGAGATCGCTCAGATAACCGGACTTTCCCTGGATATCCTGATGGAGCAGCTGATTCTTCTCGAGCTGGGCGGTTTTGTCAGACAGACAAGAAAAAATTATTATGTAGCGCTGAATATTTAAACCATATGATCCATAGAGCGGTTATCTCTTTCATAGGGAAGTGCGTCCTATGAAAGCATAAGATTGCTTATACATGCTCCCGGGCGGGATGCACATTCCGCGCATCAGCTAGATGTTGCCAGAAGGCAACTGCGCACGGCAGCGCAAGAGTCCGCAGACGGACTCTTTATTATAGAAAGAAATGAGGGAAACACGTACATGCCAAGATATCTTGTGATCGTGGAATCACCGGCAAAGGCCAAGACGATTAAGAAATTTCTCGGAGCTAATTATGAAGTTCTTGCATCGAACGGTCACGTCAGGGATTTACCGAAGAGCCAGTTGGGCTTCGATATAGATAATGATTTTGAGCCGAAGTATATTACAATCCGCGGAAAAGGGGATTTGCTTGCCAAGCTTCGCAAGGAAGTGAAGAAGGCCGACAAGGTCTATCTCGCAACTGACCCTGACCGGGAGGGTGAGGCAATCTCCTGGCATTTATCAAAGACATTAAAATTAGAAGAAAAGGATTCCAGCAGAATAACCTTTAATGAAATCACCAAAAATGCGGTGAAGGCGTCCATCAAACAGGCCAGGGAGATTGATCTGGATCTGGTGAATGCACAGCAGGCGCGAAGAATGCTGGACCGTATGGTTGGCTACCGGATCAGCCCCCTGCTGTGGTCAAAGATAAAGCGGGGCTTAAGTGCAGGCCGGGTCCAGTCGGTGGCGCTTAGGATCATCTGTGACCGGGAGGATGAGATCAATGCCTTTGTTCCGGAGGAGTATTGGACCCTGGAAGCGGAGTTTGAACTTAAGGGAAAGAAAAAGCCTCTGATTGCAAAGCTGAACAGCTCCAAGAAGGTCATCCGCAGCGAAGCCGAAATGAATGAGATCGTAAAGCAAATTCAAGATGCGGCATTTACAGTGACTGAGATAAAGAAATCAGAGCGGATACGCAAAGCCCCGCTGCCATTTACAACGAGCACGCTTCAGCAGGAGGCGGCCAAGGCTCTGAACTTCTCGACACAGAAGACGATGCAGCTAGCCCAGCAGCTTTATGAAGGTGTGGATATTAAGGGGCACGGAACCGTCGGTCTGATTACCTATCTCCGTACCGATTCGGTCCGTATCAGTGATGAAGCAGACCAGTCGGCAAAGCAATACATTAAGACACAATACGGGGAAGCGTTTGTTGCCCTGACGGAAAACCAGGGCCGTACCGGGAAGAAGATACAGGATGCCCATGAAGCAATCCGCCCTACCTATGTGGAATATACACCGGACGAATTAAAGCAGAGTCTGAGCAGGGATCAGTTCCGTCTCTATCAGTTAATATGGAAGCGTTTTCTCGCAAGCCGGATGCAGGCGGCTAGATATGAAACCACCTCCCTTAAGCTTGATGCCAATGGGCATAAGTTCACAGCCTCCGCGTCAAAGCTTGTTTTTGAGGGCTTTATGAGCGTATATATTCCGGAAGAGGATGAGGAAGAAGCCGGTACCTCCTTTGAAAGCTTGAAGGAAGGAGAGCATCTGAACCTTCTGAAGCTGAATCAAAGCCAGCACTTTACCCAGCCTCCCGCCCACTATACGGAAGCCTCCCTTGTAAAGACACTGGAGGAGCTGGGAATCGGAAGGCCAAGTACCTATGCTCCTACCATTACAACAATTATCGTAAGACGCTATGTGACCAAGGAGAATAAGAATCTCTATGTGACAGAGCTTGGTGAAGCGGTGAACAATATCATGAAGGCAGCTTTTTCCAGTATTGTCGATGTGAATTTTACGGCAAATATGGAATCTTTGCTGGACTGTGTCGAAGACGGAACGGTTCACTGGAAGACCATCATCAGTAATTTTTATCCTGATTTAGAGGAAGCAGTGAATAATGCACATATAGAATTGGATAAGATTCAGATAGAGGATGAGGTTTCTGAGGAGGTCTGCGAGGAGTGCGGCAGAAACATGGTGATTAAGTACGGACCCCATGGCAAATTCCTTGCCTGCCCGGGATTCCCGGATTGTAAGAATACCAAGCCTTATCTGGAAAAGATCGGAGTCGCCTGTCCGTACTGCGGCAGCGACATTGTTCTAAGGAAGACGAAAAAGGGCAGGAAGTATTACGGCTGCATCAACAATCCGGATTGTGAATTCATGACCTGGCAGAAGCCTTCCTCCACCCGCTGTGAGAAATGCGGCGGCATATTGTTGGAGAAGGGCAGCAAGCTGGTGTGTGAGAATGAGAAATGCGGATTTGTGACAAAATAAAATATTTTTTTCGTAAATACGCAAAATTGGATATAAAAATTGAAAATTATATAATAATGTGTGTCAAAACGCCGATAAGCCTATTGTTTTTAGTGATAATATGTGATAAAATTGAAAAGGTACTACAATTAGAAATAATTTCTAATTGAAATGCTTTCTTCCAATGATACTTATCGAGGGATGGTATAATACCGCCAGGCATTGTACCGGCGCCGACCGAAGGGAGTGCGCATATACGCCGCGAAGTGGTGTATGATATAAGCACTTGTGCTTATGGCATAGTGTTAGTTGGAAGCCTAGAGGGATCTGAAGAAAACTGGGAGGAACCATGTAATGAGTGTACAGTTACTAGATAAAACAAGAAAGATCAATAACCTGCTGCATAACAATAATTCGCATAAGGTTGTATTTAATGACATCTGTGTGGTCTTGAGCGAAATACTGGCATCCAATGTATTGGTAATCAGCCGCAAGGGAAAGGTGCTTGGGGTCAAGAACCGCAATGATATCATTGAAATCAAGGAATTAATTAAAGATGCAGTTGGAAGACATATAGACGGCTTGTTGAATGAAAGACTTCTAAACATATTATCCACAAAAGAGAATGTAAATTTAAGAACCCTGGGCTTTGAGTTTGACAATGTTGATACCTATCAGGCAATTATTACACCCATTGATATCGCTGGAGAGAGGCTGGGCACGTTATTTTTATATAAGAATGGTCCCCAATACACGCTGGATGACATCATTTTAAGCGAATACGGCACTACAGTGGTCGGTCTTGAGATGATGCGCTCCGTGAACGAGGAGAATGCGGAGGAGAACCGGAAGGTGCAGATCGTAAAATCTGCGATCAGTACGCTGTCGTTCTCGGAACTGGAGGCAATCACCCATATTTTTGAAGAGCTGAAAGGGAATGAAGGCATTCTGGTAGCCAGCAAGATTGCTGACCGTGTTGGAATTACACGATCCGTGATTGTAAATGCGCTTCGAAAGTTCGAAAGTGCCGGTGTGATCGAATCCCGCTCCTCCGGTATGAAGGGAACCTATATCC
>JAEZFH010000122.1 GCA_023437885.1 Bacillota bacterium
GCCTCTGTCTCCGCCTCGTTGGATCTATGCGAACAGGAGCTCATCCGCCAGGCCTGCCGCTATGAGTCACTGTTTCAGGACCTGTACTATAAAGCACTCCTTATGAACGGATATCTTAGAACGCAGCTGAAGCAATTTCCGGCATTGACACGTATGAATGAGCAGAGCACAGCCGCAGTTACTGATTTTACAGAATTTCTGGATTCACTTCGGGATCAGCGTATCGATCAAAGGATTCTCGGTACTTTGCATCCCCTGATGGCAGACCATATGTCAAGAGAGGGATGCTATTATCTGTATAAGCTCTCCGCCATCACCAGAACAGCACGCCGGCTGGACTGTGACCCAACCCGGCCCAGGCTGGAGTTCTAGCCTCCCGATAGAAAGCAGGCTTTATGGAAAATCACCTCCTCAGCAGATGAAACTGTCATAAAGCCTGCTTTCTATTATTTGATAAACTCCTGGCATCTATCGCAGTAATAGATACTGCCGCCAAGATAGGCCTCCTTCCGGATATCACCTCCGCAGACGGAACAGGGAAAATTCAGCGTATTCTTACTCAGCTTTGTATGATAGCCACCGGGATTTCCGTAAAGATCCTTCTCCGTATCCCTTCCTCCCAGTGCAACCATTTGAGACAGCGTTGTTTTGATTGAACGAAACAGCCTTTCCCGATCCTCCCCAGTAAAGGTTCCCACCTTTCTCTTCGGGTGGATACGGGCATAATACAGAATATCCTGCAAGACTCCGTTCCCCAGTCCGGGGATTCTCTGTTCTGTTGCGAGTACCGCCTTCGCACTCAGCTTTTCTGCTCCCGGTGCACAAAGTATGCCATAGAAGTACTCCTCATCAAACATTTCAGTCAAAGGAGAGGGCCTCTCCCTTGCAACGAGATAATATATATTATCAAACTCTTTTTCATGAAAACACCATAAAAAACCGTACATCTGAACCGAACCGGTAAGTGCGGAGCCATCCTCAAATTCCATCATAAGCTGATGCTTTGCCGGACGCCTGGCACCGTTCTCATGATATCGAAGCTCTACCCCATCCCCAAAAACAAATACCAAATCCTCAATCTCCAGCCGTACCTGTCCTCCATTGGGAGCTGCTTCTCCAACTTGTTTTCCTCTTAACAGATCATCATAGGTCAGTGCATCACCGTGGAAAAACGCAAATTTGTGAGGAGAATAAAGGATCGTTACCTTGCTTATGCGCTTCCCGCATATCGTCTCATTCAGCTGGGCAGCCAGCACGTTAGCTTCCACTAGCTCAATCATAAAATCACCCTCTCTGTATTATAGATGCCAAAAGGAATTTGCGTTGGATACCTCCATACAACAATCCCTCGTATCTTAAAACCAGCGTAACATATTCCGGACATGCTTTCCATATATTTCTGCTAAAGTAAGCGATTACCACACCTCTTTGCGTTTTGCTACGCCGCAGACGGTAATGTGATAAAAGCCCTTCCCATATCATATGATATTACAAAGCATTGAAGAATCAGGGAGAGTCTATGGATTTTCAACAGAGCAGAACCTATCAAAATATATTGAATGCTTATAATCTGGAAGCAGTTGCTAACACCAGATACGAGCTGTCTGTCGAACAGGCTCGATTGGAACAATATATTGAGATCGCGGCCGTTTTTGAGACGGCGGCAAGGAACGAACGGGAACATGCGAGAATCTGGATGCGGCAATTGAATAACGGCATTCTTCCGAATACTGAGCAGAACCTGCAAAGTGCCATTGCCTTTTCATCCGATTTGGGAAACAATGTGTACCGCGAATATGCGCGTATCGCAAGAGAAGAAGGGTACGACGACATTGCCGCACTCTTTAACGGTATTGCCAACATTGAACTAAACCACGACTTAACATTTCAAACCCTGTATGACGAATTGGTACGCGGGGAATTATTCTGCAGGCAGGAAGAGGTGTTATGGATCTGTATGCAGTGCGGCAATATAATGAGTGGAACCTGTGCTCCGGCAATCTGTCCTGTCTGCGGTTTTCCGCAGGGCTACTACCGTTATTATAATGAAGGAATGATAGGATAAAACCTTCTCCTCCGAACCACTCCTATGTTTAGTAAAAAGCCAACACTCCTCCAGCCTTCATTGATTATTAAGGGGGAGGAGTGTTCTTCCTAATTCCGGCATTCTGCAGGAGCAAGATACCTTACATAATATTCATCATAGGTCAGTCCGCTCCTGCAAACCACGCATGCAAGAACCGGACCGATATACCGGAAATGCCAGGGTTCATAATCGTATCCTGTGATATGCTCTTTTCCCTTCGGATATCTTAGAATAAAACCATATTCCCAGGAATGTTCGGCCAGCCATCTTCCTTCCGGCGTCGTTTCAAAGGTCTGTTCCAAATCATTAATATCCACCGCCAGACCCGTCTGATGCTCGCTATGCCCCGCCCGTGCCGATACCCGGTCCCGTTCCTCCTGATATTGATCCAAGGGCATATCTTCGGTCCAATTTTTATAATAAACCTGATTCTGATAAAGAAAGCTTCGAAAGGTTGATATTGCCTTAAGCTCCAGCCCTTCCCTGCCGGCTGCTCTGCACATCTTTTCAAATGCAATTCTGGCAGGGTGCCGGAGCATCAGCGACGAACTGTTGCATTCCGGTGCAATCACTTCCAAATCATTAGGAATATAATCCCCTGGCAGCTGGCTGTACTTGTTAACCAGGACTGTCAGCTTTTGAGGTGACTTTACCGGAGTGATACCGGTATAGTATTCCTGATCCAAGCCGATATTTACATAAGTTATCGCCTCCTCCCAGGTCAATTCCCAATAGCACAGCTTATAATTTATGTACCGCTGCATCCTGGTTCCGTCAAAATAGGGAAGACACCGGCAACCTGCCAATTCCTCCGATAGTACATCTCTGCTTCTTACCATGATACACCCCCTGTTTCTGCGGCCTTATTGCCGCAACTTTTATCTCCATTCTGCCATATCCGCATGCGGATATGATCTTGTTGCTCCGATCGGAAATCGCAATCGAGCTTGCAGTACGAGTGTCTTTCCCATACTATCCTCTATTCCGCTTTCATTATATCATGAACTTCGTTCATGATCTCAAGCTCCGATCGTAGCTTGCGAGCAAGCTCGCATCATACTCACTACGCTTCATTATATTAGTATCGAAACCGAAATATCCTACAATCTCCGATTAATTTCAAAAAGGGTGCCTGCGCTTTGGCGCAGACACCCTATTGGTTATCTTTCCAATATTTTAGTTCGTGAATAACTGGGACCAGTAAATCACTCCGTTCGACTTATAGACACCGATACCAATCTTGCCAAAGTTTCCATTCAGGATATTCGCTCTGTGTCCTGCAGAATTCATCCAGCCTGTTACTACCTCCTGAGGAGTCTTCTGTCCATAAGCAATATTTTCTCCTGACGTACGATAGGAAATTCCATATTCCTTTAATACTGTGCTGAAGCTGCTTCCGTCAGGTCTGGTATGGGAGAAGGATTTTGCAGTCTCCTGAGCGCGCTTATTGGCGGCTGCTGTTAACGTTGAATTCGTGGTCAGCGCGGATAATCCGGCCTTGGCTCTCTCCTGGTTTACCAGCTTCAGTACCTGGTCCGCATAGCTGCTAAGTTCTGAAGAACCGGGCTTTGCAGTGGGGGTCGGAGTTACCGGTTTTGTTGTAGGTGCCGGTGTTGCCGTGGGAGCTGGCTTTTTTGTAGGAGTCGGCTTTGCTGTAGGTGCCGGTGCTGCTGTAGGGGTAGTCTGGGGCTTATTCTGCTTGATGCTTGCAAGAATATCCTGTAATCCCTTGATATTATTGATATTGGCTGATGTAATATTGGTACAGCCGTTCTTTTGCAGCTTGCTAATAACCTCCTGCACTGAATTGCAATTAGATAAATCTATATTCTTATAGGTTAGTTTTGAAGTTGCAGATTTCACTTTTGCCGTATTGGACAAATTTGAAGTATTGTTGTTCTTCTTGGCAGCCGTATTCTTTTTATTGGCCGCGCTATTCTTCTTGATGCTTTTTACCGCTTTTGTATTTTTTCTGGCTGAAGTCTGTACTGCCTTTACCTGCTTGTTATCTGTATTTTGAGCCACTGCAGATTTCACTTCTGCAGCAGTCGTGGGAAGACCCTGCTGGATATCCGTATTTGTAACATTTTGTTCTACTTTAGTAGTATTGTTAACTCCATTCAGCACATCCGCTAAATAGGAAGAGTTCTTGTAACCACCAAATGCGCCCAATAGTGTCAACCCTAGTGTACATACTGATGTTATGATAAATCTTTTCATTATTGTACCTCCTTAGATGGTATCTATCTGCTGCTCCATTAGAGTAACACATACAGCATAGGGGTTCAATAGTTAGATATTGGTGTTAGACACAAGTCTTACCTGATTTTTCCCAATATTCTGTAACATAAAACCCATAAAATGCAATGGATTATTCCAAATACTTGAATTACAAAACTATATAAAATCAGCTATAGTCCGCATAAAATAAGATTTTCTCATGGATTCGTCCTGTGCAGGGCTACATTTATCAAGTAGAAAATCCTTTCTTTTTCGTCCTGGTAAACAAGGGGTTCATCCTTTATTAATTTTTAATTTTATGTTACATATTTATTAAAAACAAATGTCCGATACATCATATGTACCGGACACTCCTGGCAAACCGCCTTGTTTTTATCAATTTACTTCCATTACTAATTTTACTCTCATATCTATTTAACTTGCATATCAATTTTAACTTACATATCGATTTTAACTTGCATATCGATTTTAACTTGCATATCGATTTAACTTGCATACCGATTTAACTTGCATATCGATTTAACTTGCTTTCCCCATATTCATACGGTATATTAATAACAATAAATATTACTGTATTTTAATCTTTGGAGGTGTTCTTATGCATACTTTAAAGTATACACCCGGCAGCAGCTTCTTCGAGGAAGTATACCGAATTGTCAGCACTATACCGGAAGGCTCTGTTATGACCTATGGCATGATTGCCGCCATGCTCGGCAGACCCAGGGCTGCCCGGATAGTAGGATATGCCATGCATGATGCTCCTTCCGACCGGCAGCTTCCCTGCCACCGCGTTGTAAACAGGGAGGGCCGATTATCTCCCGGCGATATCTTCGGAGAAGGGGTTCAGCGCAGAATACTTGAGGCCGAGGGCATTACCTTCAGGGAAAATGGCTGTATTGATATGGATAAGCATCTCATCACATGGCTCCCATAAGAAGCCGGCTTAGGCTTAGCAGGTCGGTTTTACCGTAATACCATTCACTTCCACCTGTTCCGTAATCTCAATGACCAGGCATCTGCGGCCGTCTACCAGCTTTGTTTGAACCAGATCGACACGCTCCGGATTCACCTTTATAATAACATCCGGTGTTTTCACCTCAAATACTCTTGTATTAACAACATTGGCTGCCATTAAGGTTGTATTTTCCCCAGTCATCTTTTCATAATTCTTATCGAATTCCTCCAGCATCTCCTCCTGGGCTCCGCTTTCGGCAAAGAGATGCTTTACCTCATTTTTATCCAGAGTCAGGGGCTCCGCTATCTCCTTCAGCTTATGCTCTTCCAGTATGTCATTTAATTTCTCATGAATATTGCGTACGATATCATATTCACACTGCTCTCCCAGCGTTTCCCTGATTAAGGTCTGGAAGGTCTCCTTCTGGTCGCCTGCAGACATGGGAACCTCACAGCCAAGGAGCGTATGAACAAAATCACTGTGCAGCTCCTCGGAATCCTTGGAATAATACAATACACTGTGCAGATCCGTGCTTCGGTCTTGAAAGGCCGGAAAGAGGAAGCCGTTATCCGGCATTCCTACCACCCAATCCTGAATTCGCTTCTGTATCTGGTTTCGCTCCTCATTATAGCTCAGTCCCGGTTTTGACAGGTTTACCGGGCAGAGGGAACAAAGTATGTAGCGGTATACCTCATCTGAGGCATCCTCCATCATTATCTTATCATTGGTCTTGCCAGGTACATCATATGCGGCATAGATCAAAAGTATAAGATAATTGCCGGTATAATCGTAGCCTTGTATAACCTTTTCATAAAACTCCTCCAAAAGGGTCTCATCCTTCAGTTCACTGTCCCTCAGCTTCAGCAGGAACTCCTGGGTCCCGCCGTTAAATTCCGTCTCCAAAGGGAACTCCATATTAATTAAATTCTTACCAATGGTACCGGAGAGAGTTTTCTTAAAAATCTCAAAGTACTTAAAGGTCTCCTCTTCCGGCAAGCAAAGAAAGGATTCCGTAAATTTTGTTTTTATTGTTTTTTCTCCATCCACATAACAGCCGCTTACCTTGGTTATGGAGCAATTCTCGTGCTTCATTTGCTTTCTGATCTCTAAAATCTCACTATTGATCATTGTATCCTCTCCTTGTCTTACGCTATATCATGAGCAAAAAACCTTGTTCATGATCATCAGCTTCAAAAGCATTGTGCTATTCCTTCAACCGCTTTTATTAGTTTATCATATCAGAAATTTTTATCAAGTATTTGCTTTAGACAACCGTGCATATTATTCCGGAGACAGAACAATACTAGCATAAACAACGACAAGCGACCATCGCTTGTCTTATGTTCAACAACGACAAACGACCATCGCTTGTCTTATGTTCAACAACGATAAACAACACGCCGCTTGTCTTATGTTCAGCAATAAGTGGCGCGGCCTGCAAGCCGCACTTATGTCAACAAGCTCAAAGGAGATGATTTTCATGGATCGTTACAATAATAATAACGCAACCCCTAAAAAAGATACCGGCTCCAAGAATACCGCTTCGGAAAATGATGCCGGCTATGGCAGAAGCTCAGAGGTAACTAACCCTCTGCCTTCCACAGCCACTCCCAGCTTCCCGAGCGAAATGCCTGTACAGGAAGGAAAATAATTTACCGCAAAACAATAATGCCCTGCTTGCAATCACCTCCATCTTCGGTGATCTGCCTGCAGGGTATCCTTTATTAAAGTATCCTTTTTTATTAAGCCATCATCCAACCTGTCCTGTCATTATCCGGTCATGCTCCTGATAACAGCTGATTTATACACAAAACCGGTTCACAGTTACTTTCAAACCTTCCGAAAGCTCCTTCAGCTTATCGCATATCTCTGCAATATCCTGAACTGCTGCCGATTGCTCTTCCACAGCAGAGGCTGCCTGTTCGGTACCTGCGGCATTCTGTTGGGCTATGGCTGACATGGACTGCAGCATCAGCCGGATTTCACCGTTGGCACTTTCCATATCCTTTTCTGAGCGGTTTAATTTCTGCACCGCTGTTTCCGATGCTTCCATTGCTTCCGAGATATTTTGATACCTCTGCACGGTATCCGATACCCCCTTTTGCTGATCCTTTGAGGTGACCAGGATATGATTCATGCTTTCTACCGCCTGCTCTATGTCCATAATCAAGCCATTCAGTATTTTATCTATGCTCTTCGCGGACTCCGCCGACTGCTCCGCCATAACCTGAATCTCTCTTGCCACCACAGCAAAGCCGAGTCCGGCATCTCCCGCTCTTGCAGCCTCTATCGTGGCGTTCAAAGCAATCAAATTAGTCTGCCTTGCCATATCGGTAATAATTTTACTTGCTCTGCTGATCTGGGCAGAGCTTTGCTTCATCGTAAGCATTCTGTCACAGGCATTTCTCGTTGCAAGATCACTCTCTCCGGTAAGCTTCGACAGCCTTCCGATGTCCTCCAGTCCCGCCTTCACCAATTGAAGAACTTGATCCGTTGCCGCATTGAGCTCTTCCATACACTGGTGATTAACCTCGATTCTGTTTTCAAGAACCTCCGCCTGCGACAATCCGTCCTCCGTGTTTTTGGCCTGATCCTGTGCCCCCCTGGCAATATCCTCAACCGTTTTGGATATTTCCTCAGAGGCCAGAGAGGACTGCCGAGAGGAAGCAGACAAACTCATTGCCGTGTCGGACACCAGATGGGAAGAACGGGTGATCTCCGTAATAACATCCCGAAGACTTTCGGTCAGAGACTGAAAGGCTCCTGATAAGGTTCCGATCTCATCCTGCTGATTAAGATATGCCTCGGCAACATTCTCCCGGATATCCAATTCTCCGATCCTTTTGGAGTGTTTAGTCAATGCAGCCAAAGGTCCGGTTAACCGAATTGCCATCACAAATACCATCCCTAAACTGACAATGGATATAATTATCATTGCCGCTACGATTCTGCTCAACATATGAGGTATTGCAGCCAAGATCTCTTCCTCTTCGGCCGTTACTACAAAGCTCCAGTTGGTATCGCCAACCGGCGCAAACCCCGCATATATAGCACCTCCAGCCATACGGATGGTGGTAGTCCCCGCCTTCTCATCCAGTATCCTCTGATACGCCTTATCCTCTCCCTCCTGCACCGGATTATACCTATGGGTCACCTTCTGTACATCCGGGTGAGCGATTATCGTCCCGGATCTGTTCATGATGAAGGCATATCCCCCTTCTCCATATCCGATATCCCCGGTTATCCCACTGAGATAGTCCGCCTCCATGCGGGCAATCAATGCGGCTACTACCGTTCCGTCCTTCCTGATTGGTACTGCAGCTTCAATCTCCGGTTTTCTGGTAACTCTGCTGATAACCACATCCGAGACTCCGGCCTTCCCATCCAGAGCATCCTTTACATAGACCTTATCACTCATCAGGCGCACAGTTCCATCTGTAAAATAGGTATATCCATTGGGAAGAATATAGCCGATATCTAAAAACTCCGTTTTTTCCAGTTCCTCCAAAAGCACCCCGGTATCTGCTTCCCACCCCATATTAATTAATCCGGCTTGCTTAGAAATCACCGTCAGGGTAGAAATCATGGCGCTGATCCGGCTCTGCGTAAGCTTAGCACTTTCCGCCGCCAGCAGCTGCAAGGAATACCCCGCCTCCTCCTTAAGGGCTTTTTTTCCTGCCGAGATTGCAATTACTCCGATCAATGCCGCAATTGAAACCACCAGCAATGCAGAGAAGAGAATCAGCTTTGTCTTAATGCTTTTCATGTATGTGCCTCCCGTCTATATCCTCTTATGTATTCTATCCTGCCGGTCCGCTTCCCGGCAGGATAACTTCCCTTCCCCCTTAGTCTGCGAATGACGGTGATTAATTCTTCCGGTATAGCCTCTATATTTTCCATCGGCCTTTGGATATAAAAGCCCTGCCCATACTGTACACCAAGACCGATCAGGGTCTCCAGCTCTTCATATGACTCTATTCCTTCTGCAATCAAATTAATCCGGGATATTTTTGACAGCTCTGCCATCCCCTTAACCAGCGCATATTTAAGCCCATCCTGATGAATGCCTCGAATAAGCTTCATATCAAGTTTTATATAGTCGGGATTGATATCGCTGATCAGATTTAAACCAGAATAACCGGCACCGGCATCGTCAATGGCAACGGTATAGCCCTGCCCACGGTAATGACTGATCGCTGACAGAAAACCCTGCATGTCAAGAATAACGTTTCTCTCCGTAATCTCAAAGACGATATGCTGCGGTTTGATATTGAATTGTAATAAGAAGTCCCTGGTAAAGCCCTTAATAAAATTTTCATCATGCATAATATTAGGATTGACATTTAAAAACAGAATTTTATCATAAGGCGGCATCATCGCTTTATATGCTGCATCCAGAGCGGTGGTTCTGCACAGCAGCTCCAGTTCCCAAAGTCTTCCATGCTCCCCGGCAACGGAAAACAGCATCTCCGGATGCTTTATGGCACTGTTATATGTAATTCTGCTTAGAGCTTCATGCCCCAGTATACTCCCATCCTTCAATGATATAATCGGCTGAAACACACTTTTTACTGCCTTATTTTCAATGATATAGTCCAACGTATCTGATAATTCTGTCCTCATCCGCAATCCTCTTATCGGTTTTTATTTTATACTATCAATTACCAGCCGGTGTATCCTACACGAAATGGTAAATACCATGTTAAATTTGTGTAAGTCCTGCCTCTGATCAGGTTAAGAGCAGCAGACTGACCCATTTCACTGTTTTACAAAGATTTCACATTCTATTAACCTGATCATGATAGTTGCCGGACAGTCGATGGTCTACAATTGGATTATAGATAAATGCTGAAAAAGGGAGGTTGTTATTATGATATTGAATCTAATACTGCTTACACTGGCACTTGGGATCTTTATTACCGCCGCATCTATCATCCATTATAAACGCTATGGCAGAAACTACATTGCCTCTTATCATTGGTATACCAGAATCCTAAGGTAATAACGGGATGTAAGCTTTTTGAACCACTCCAACGTTAAATCGGGTAGGAGGCTAACCATTAATTGATTAGCCGACCTCCCACACCGCACGTACGTACCGTTCGGTATACGGCGGTTCATTAGTTTTCACAGATTTTCAGATAATAGTCAGACATAGAGATATAT
>JAEZFH010000123.1 GCA_023437885.1 Bacillota bacterium
TCAGGTTGTTTTCGATGCCTCCGATTAGAGGGATAGAAGAAAGGATTTATAGTAGATGAGTACAGAGAGCAAAACAATACCGTTAGAAGCAACTCAAGCCCTCAAGATTGTACGGGAATTGCTCGGTAGTGCGGTAGTAGGAGCATATCTCTTTGGTTCAGCGGTTGTTGGCGGCTTGCAAGTAAACAGTGATGTGGATGTTCTCGTGGTTGTTAACCGGAGACTACCCGCAGAAACTCGAAAAGACCTCGTCACCAGATTGATGGAGGTCTCTGGTAAGATAGGAAATACTGATTCTATCCGACCTCTTGAAGTTACGATTATAAACAAAACTGATGTTGTACCTTGGCGATACCCTCCCAAAAATGAATTTATCTATGGTGAGTGGCTCAGGGAGCAGTATGAGGGAGGACAAATCCCAGAACCGGCTTATGATCCTGATTTGGCTATCGTGCTGAAGCAAATAAGAGAAAATAGTATTTCATTGGTGGGGCCTGATGCTTCAGACATGCTCGATCTCGTACCGATGAAAGATATTCGCAGAGCAATTAAGGAGTCGATGCCTGGATTAATGGAGGGTATTAAGGGTGATGAGCGTAATGTAATCCTGACTCTTGCACGAATGTGGCTGACAGTGACAGTTGGTGAAATTTCTTCTAAAGATGCAGCTGCTACATGGGCTATACCCCGGCTACCAAAAGAACAAGCGGCTCTGCTTGATTTAGCCCGAAGAGCCTATCGTGGAGAAGGCAATGATAGTTGGGAAGGACGAGAGCATGAGATTATAGAACTGGTTGGTCATATGAAGCTGTCGATAGAGTCTGGTCTTGGTAGCTGAGCATGCTCATAGAGAGTCGGGCACCTTCTAAAACAATACCTATTATTTGGAGTTGACTTATGAAAGCATATATTGGAATTAAGTATCATCATGACTGCAGAAATAGGGTTACAATCGAAAAGATAGCTTCGATTCTTGAAGATGCGGGGTATGAGACTAGTTGCATAATCCGTGACAAAGAAAAATGGGGTTCAGTGACGCTTGCTCCAAACGAACTAATGGAAGCAACTTTCAAAGAAATCGATTCGAGCAATGTAGTTGTAATTGATGTAACCGAAAAAGGTGTCGGTTTAGGAATAGAGTCGGGATACGCATATGCAAAAGGAATACCAGTGTACATAGTTGCAAAAAAAGGTTCTGAAATGTCAAATACAATGCTCGGAATTTCAAA
Source organism: Bacillota bacterium (assembly GCA_023437885.1). Classification (GTDB taxonomy): domain Bacteria; phylum Bacillota; class Clostridia; order Lachnospirales; family Lachnospiraceae; genus Mobilitalea. The sequence goes on from JAEZFH010000123.1 coordinate 1,230, forward strand.
GAAAGTGCTTATTTATGAAGAACTTGAAGATATGGTAACAATGTTTAGTAAATAACACACTGAATGCGATTAAGAGGCTGAGGGACCACACAGAACGTATAGGTCAAACTGGGTTTTTGTTTTATTATATTTGATTCATTTTTTGGTGGTGATGAGAATATGGCGACCATTGTTCAGCACAGAGATACGAAAGTAGTATACGCTTTGATTGGCACTGGGTATGGTGCCTATAAAGCAACAAGGCCAAGTCTTTTAGGGGGCAGTCTACTACCCTGTGAGGAAAGCGGGGAAATACCTGTTGCAGCGGTATGTGATAAAACAGGAGTTATCAAATGGTTTTATACGGATGAGCTGGAGGTACTTGAGATTGACGGGATTAAAGTAGAAGATTTATTGAGTTTATATGGAGAAAGTGATGAAGAGAATCTAGCAACTGAACAGTGCATCTGCCCTGCATGCCAGTATAAAATACCTGTAGATTGCCAGGAGTGTCCTTCGTGTGGTTTGTTGTTTCCGGAATGATCAAGCTTTTCTGCAAAAACAGTGGGAAGATAATTTTGCTAATCATTTAAGTGTTGAAGAGAAAAAGGGTATCTATCTCTGGAATAATAGTGGACTTTGTGGATACTTATGGCATTTGTTTAGCTATGAAAAAAGTGCTTGTCTAAAAAGAGAAGAAGCTGAAAAAGCCTTTAATAATGAGCATAAAGGCTCTTGTTATGTTTTTTGGCAACATACAGATTATGCTTTAATTCTTGAGAATGCATATATATTGAATGCTGAGGATTTAGAGGACGAATATGATATCTATGTCGTGGATAAAGAGTTTAACTGGACTTATGTGAAAACACATGAAACCTTGTTGTGCGGACCATACTTTGGTCGTAAAGATACCAAAATCTAAACTATAGAGGCTCAAGGGGCCGCCGTCCATTATATTACAAACTATACAAGTGCCGGCTTCCTATGTTCGTTTGACAAATGCAGCTATATTTTATGAAAGGCTGAGGATCTCAATGATAGTGCGTGACATGATTAAAGAGGATATTCCACAACTGGCTCAATTGTATAAACAATTTTGGGGTGAGGACTCCGCTATTGATACGATGTACATACAGTTTAAGAAATTTCAGGGAAATGGTTCTCACCTATTGCTCAGTGCGGTTGAAGATAATCAGCTTGTCGGTTCTGTTATGGGCGTGATCTGCGAGGAATTGTATGGGGATTGTAAATCTTTTTTGGTTCTTGAAAATATGATCGTTGATAAAGAGCATAGAAATCGTGGAATTGGCAGGGCTCTGATATCAGAGCTTGAAAGAAGAGCAGCAGAGAAATGTAACCAGATAATTCTTGTTACCGAAGCGAATAGAATGGATGCCTGTAATTTTTATAAATCTGTAGGGTATAGACCTGAAGCATATAAGGGATTTAAAAAGAAGTTAAAATAATTCAGCTTATTGACATATATAGATTGTCGATATACTATACTCCTATATAGATCATCTATATAAGGAGGCTGTACTTATGCCAATTGATAAAAGCCTGTTAACCGGGAGCACCACTATGCTTATCCTAAAACTACTGGAAGAAAAGGATATGTATGGGTATCAAATGATTGAAGAACTGAGCAAAAAATCGCAGAACATATTTGAGTTAAAAGCAGGAACATTGTATCCGCTGCTTCATAGCTTGGAACAAAAAAATATGCTCACTTCTTACGAAAAAAGCACGGGTAATCTGAGGGTGCGCAAGTACTACAGTATTACCAAAACAGGACGCAAGTATTTGGACGAGAAAACAAAAGAGTGGAAAGTTTATACCTCTGCTGTCAATAATGTTTTGGGAGGTGTAGATTTTGCTACAGTCCAATAAATTTGCCGATTATTTGGAAACTATCCGCCAACAGATACGCTGGAGAAAGGCTCAAACCTATGTTTTAGAGGAAATCGAAAACCATTTGGCTGACCAAAAGGATGCTTTTCAAAGAGACGGCCTTGATGAGGAAACGGCTGCGATCAGGGCTATAGCAGAAATGGGTGATCCGGTAATGGTTGGTGAGCAGCTTGACCGTACGCACAGGCCCCAGCCGGATTGGCCGCTGCTGGCTATGACAGCTCTATTGATTATTTTGGGGCTCTCTATTCAGTTCATTATAGGAACGGATATCAATGATGGAATGGAACGGTTCTACAGACAGGTTACTTGGGCCGGACTGGCTGTGATTGTTTTCTTGGCTGCTTATTTTCTGGACTTTACGATCATAGGGAAATACTCATTGATTATTTATGGGCTGCTCATGGCTATAGCGTTAGGTGATTATTGGCTTTCCGGTGGCGGGATTTCCGGATATAATACTGCAATTTATCCGCTGTTGCTGTTTCCCACCATTTTTGCCGGGCTTGTGTATCGGATGCGCAATGAGGGATATTGGGGGCTTGCTTTTTGCGGTGCATTAGCAATTATCCCGATAATTTTAATATCGTTTATGCATTACTTAACGGTTCTTTTTTTGGTTGGCACTTCCTGCCTTATTATATTAACAGTTGCCGTTGCCAAAGGATGGTTTAAGGTAAGAAAACTATATGCTTTGTTTATGGTGTATTTTTCCTCTGTGGCTATCTTTTCAACTATGTTTTTTACGATGATAAATCAATATTACGTTAGAACTAGACTGCAAGCTGCATTGAATCCGTCGTCAGACCCCACAGGAGCTGGATATATGGCAACTCTTGTTCAAAAGCTGCTGTCGCATTCGCAGTTATTTGGAGAAGGCTTGCCTGTAGGCGATTATGGATACTATCCGATAGCAAAGATTTTACCTGAAATAAATACTAACTTCCTTTTGACTTACTTGACACATAGGTTTGGCTGGATGTTATTGATCGGTATTTTAGTCATTTTCGCGGTCTTTATTGTCCGGGCTGTGCTTATGAGTAAGACACAAAAAAGTGCCCTTGGCCAACTTGTTTCGTTAGCGATTATTTTAACATTTGCGATACAGGTTTTGACATATATTGCTTTTAATTTGGGTTTCTTAGTATTTAACCCTGTGTCACTACCTTTTATCTCTTATGGCGGGCGGGCTTTGCTGATTAATACGTGTCTGATAGGATTTTTGCTGTCAATATTCCGTACAGGCAGTTTGGTAAGTGATAAGGTTGGGGGAGCGGGAATAAAGGCAGGGCGCTTAATTCAATATGAGGATGGAAAGATTATAATCAATCTTAAAGCGGTTCAATAAATCTGGGGAGGTTCTGAAAGTTCGTAAAATCCAGACCTTCATTGATAAGAAAGCGGTAAGTAATAATGGAATTGTCATAATGAGTTGGTTGATAAAATGAATGAATACCGCGATAAATAATAGTTGTGACTAATGATGCTGAGCAAGTATTATGGAAGGTGAAGAGTAACATTTTATAGTTCATTCCATGCTGCCTTGACAGACAAATATGGTGTTGCTTGGAACATCGTCGCTGAGGAAGCACCAAATTTAAAATAGCGGGCTTCGGACAGGAAGTGCAGCATAGCATACAACAAAGGGTTTGTGGCATCGGGGAAATATGCAGATATAATCCGGCATCGCAGACCCTCAGAACGTTATAAGGAATAATCCTATCGGAATGTTCTTTAGGAGAGGGGGGATTTTGAAATGGGGAAAAATTTGAAGGGAGCGTTTATATACCTGGGCATTATATTTATATCAATGATCCTGGTGTATAAACTGCCGCAGGATTCATATTCGATGATACAGTATATCATTAAGCCGATTCGATTTGAAAACTCGGTTCTTAATCTATCCGGCCTGGTTCCATTAATAATGCTATTTATCGGCATAAGGGGATTGTTTAGGCTGGAGTGGTTTGCAGACAAAAGCAAGTTATTGATAACTATCATTGTGCTTATACTGGTAATGCCTGCAATGAGGGGAACGCTGGATATGGCAAAAACAATCTATCTATCAAACCTAAATAACGAAATGAGGTCTATAGATTTTAAGGATATCGACATTAAAGTTTCAAGCATAACAGATCATGACGTTACACTGAATATAAAGTTGGAACTAACCGACTATAGAGAAGACATGAGCGATTTTCAAATCAGAATGTATCTGCCTGACTCGTGGACGGTCTATTTTGATAAAGAATTTATTGATTTTGAGGAATCATATAAATCGTTTGGCCGCAGGAGCCCCATAATCGTTGATAAAGAGATTTTGGTTCAATTAGCCGATGGCATCACCAGAGATAACGTCCTTGATTCTCAATGGTATTGGGAAACCTTTGAATTTGAGCTTTTTAATAATATAGACTCTTCAAAGCTTATTTATCATGGTGACTAAAGGGCGATCACGCCTTATAAGACAGAGCGCCTGCGACTGGAGAATGATGAATGTGGTTGGGGCGAATAAAGTATTTAACCATTAAGGTTATTCAACCATAGGTTGAGTAGATAAGATTTTCAACTGTGGAGTTATTGAATTGCTCCTTTCCGAACAATAAAATAAGTCCTGTAGAGAGGAGCATGAAATCATGAAAGGTGAATTGGCTAAAAATATTTGCAGATACCGCAAGGAAAAAGGGCTTACCCAAGAAGAGCTGGCCAGGAAACTGGGAGTAACATTTCAAGCCGTTTCAAAGTGGGAAACGGCTCAGACTTTGC
>JAEZFH010000217.1 GCA_023437885.1 Bacillota bacterium
AATAATACAGCCCGGCAGCGCCTGTTGGAGGCGTTGCTGCGTGAACAGGTGCTGGATTATGAGGTTGCACTGAATAAGCTGAATATCTCCAGAGCTACCATACAGGGAATGGAAAAGCAGGGCGTAACCAGGACGGTATCGGAGCAGATCTATCGCAATCCCGTCGCGGTGCAGGAAGGAGAGTATCAGCCGGTTCGCTTAAACGAGGAGCAGCACTTTATTGTAAAGGATTTCTGCGGGGAGTATGACAGCGGAATTCGCAGCGGCTATCTTCTTCACGGAATTACCGGAAGCGGCAAGACGGAAGTATATATGGAAGTGATTGCTCATGTGGTCAGTAAGGGAAAGCAGGTCATACTTCTGATACCTGAGATTGCTTTGACTTACCAGACGGTACAGAGATTTTACCGGCGTTTCGGGGACCGTATCTCGATCATGAATTCAAAGATGTCCCAAGGGGAACGATATGATCAGAGTACACGGGCCAGAAACGGTGAGATTGATATTATGATCGGCCCCAGGTCTGCGCTGTTTACTCCATTTCCCAGACTGGGGTTAATCATTATTGACGAAGAGCATGAAACCAGCTACAAGAGTGAAACTACTCCCAAATACCATGCCTCCCGGGTGGCGATGAAACGGGCTGAGCTGACGGACAGCTCCGTCATCCTTGGCTCTGCGACACCATCGACAGAGACTACCTGCGTGCCCAAAATGGGCAGCTGAAGCTATACCGGCTGACGAAGAGGGCAAAGGAGGCACAGCCTCCGGTAGTTTGGATTGCGGATCTTCGGGAGGAGCTTAAGAATAAAAATAAATCGATTTTCAGCGGTAAGCTCAGGGAACTGATCCTTGACCGTTTAAATAAGAAGGAACAGATCATGCTGTTTCTGAACCGGCGTGGATATGCGGGCTTTGTCTCCTGCCGGAGCTGCGGCTATGTAATGAAATGCCCGCATTGTGATGTGTCCCTGACCTCCCATAACAGCGGAAATCTGGTGTGCCATTACTGCGGATTTACTCAGTCCCAGCCGTCCGTATGTCCCGGCTGCGGTTCAAAATATATAGCCGCCTTCGGTACCGGAACACAGAAGGTGGAGGAGTTGGTGCGGAAGGAGTTCCCTGAGGCGAAGATACTGCGAATGGATATGGATACCACCAGGAATAAGGGAGGGCATGAGGCCATTCTATCTGCCTTCGCAAAACATAAGGCGGATATTCTGGTGGGTACCCAGATGATTGTGAAGGGGCATGATTTTCCGAAGGTTACACTGGTAGGTATTATCGCTGCGGACTTGTCCCTCTATGCAGGAGACTACCGTGCGGGCGAAAGAACCTTCCAATTGCTGTGCCAGGCTGCAGGAAGAGCGGGCAGGGATGTACTGCCTGGTGAGGTGGTAATTCAAACCTATCATCCGGACCATTACAGTATCATTACTGCGGCGGAAGGGGATTATGAAGCGTTTTATGAGCAGGAAATATTATACCGCCGGCTGATGCAGTACCCGCCGACCTCCCATATGCTTCTGGTATTGATTTCTTCCAAGGAGGAGGAGAAAGCACAGCGGGCCGTACTGCATCTTGCGCAGGCGATGAGGCTGTATCTGGAGCAGGAGATGCCTGACGCCCGGCTGATCGGACCGGCTCCGGCGGCACTGGCCAAAGCCAATGATATTTACCGAAGAGTAATGTATCTTAAATATAGTGACTATCAGCAATTGGTAGGCGTCAAGAATTATTTGGAAGGTTATTATGCTTATTCGGAGCATTTTGCAGGCTGCAGCCTTCAGTTTGACTTTGATCCTATGAGCAGTTATTAGGATAGAATGAATATCAAAAGGTGTTTTTGACCTTCATTTTAAGATATTTTATTGATAAACCACAATAGGGTATGTTATTATTATGTAATTGTTTCGGATAGAATAGTATTTGTTGAACGAAGTACGCTCCATATCCGGGCATTGTATATTCGATAATACCGAAACAGGAGCTGAAGAAAAATAGAACGGATACCAGCTGGTGTAACAAGGATGCTGAAAAGCCAGTATCCTTGTTCCGCCACTCCATGGCGGAATGTTGGTTGGTGTGAGAAAGGAAGAATGACCATGGCTATTAGGAATATCAGAGAGGTTGGAGATAAGGTTCTGAATAAAGTGGCAAAGGAAATTAAGGAAGTGGATCGAAAGATACTTACATTAATTGACGATATGTTGGATACCATGTATGATGCAGGCGGTGTCGGTCTTGCCGCGCCCCAGGTCGGAGTATTGAAAAGACTGATTGTAATCGATGTTTCAGAAGAGGGAGATGATCCCATTATCCTGATTAATCCGGAGATTATTGAAACAGAAGGCGAGCAGGTAGGAGATGAAGGGTGCTTAAGCGTGCCCGGTAAGGTCGGAACTGTTAGCAGGCCGGATTATGTAAAGGTCAGGGCTTATAATGAGGAGATGGAGGAATATACCATAGAGGGTACAGGCTTACTGGCCAGAGCCTTCTGCCATGAGATTGATCATCTGAACGGCAAGCTTTATATTGAACAGACCATCGGTGAGCTGCGTGATGTAGTGGCAGCGGAAGAAGTTCAATAGAGAGCGTTTTCACATTGAAACGGTTGAACTATAGTATGTTTTCAACCGGCAGAAAGGACGGGATTTGAATGAAGGTTTTATTTATGGGAACGCCGGATTTTGCGGCAGTAACCTTGGACAAATTAATACATTCAAAACATGATTTGATCGGTGCAGTAACCCAGCCTGACAAACAAAAGGGCAGAGGGCAGGAGGTAAGCTTTTCTCCGGTGAAGGAGCTGGCACTTGCCCATTCGGTGCCTGTATATCAACCGAATAAGGCAAAGGAACCGGAATTTCTGGAGAAGGTGAAGGAGCTGGCACCGGAGGTTATCGTGGTGGCAGCCTTTGGACAGATTCTGCCAAAGGCTTTGCTTGAAATTCCACCCTATGGCTGTATCAATGTACATGGTTCGCTGCTGCCCAAGTACCGCGGCGCGGCACCGATCCAATATTCCATCATCGACGGAGAACAGGAGACTGGAATTACCATTATGTATATGGATGTGGGGATTGATACCGGTGATATGATATTACAGTCAAGTCTTCCAATTGCAAAGGATGAAACAGGCGGAAGCCTCTTTGATAAAATGGCGCAGCTTGGAGCAGACTTATTATTGGAGGCGTTGGACCAGCTGGAGGCAGGCACTGCTGTCCGAATCCCGCAGGATAATGATAAAGCAACCTATGTAAAAATGCTGAACAAGGATATGGGAGAACTGGATTTTACCCAGTCCGCAGACAAGCTGGAGCGATTAATCCGGGGACTGAATCCCTGGCCGAGCGCCTATACGTACCTGGACGGAAAAACTCTGAAGCTGTGGCAGGCAGGGGTAGAGGCTATGGATGTGGGAGATGCTGAACCGGGTCAGGTGATTGAATTGCGTAAGGATGCTCTGGTTGTTGCAGCGGGAAAGGGAGTTTTGGTAATTCAGGAATTGCAGTTGGAGGGTAAGAAGCGGATGACGGCGGATGCATTTTTGCGGGGCAGCCATCTGCCGCTGGGCACCAGATTGGGCAAGAATGAATAGCGGCATTATAGAAAGGAGGATGTATCATGGGTTATTATCCTTATTATTTTGATCCTACGTATGTATTGGTTTTAATCGGTGTTGTAATCTCGCTGCTTGCTTCAGCGAGGGTGAAGACCACCTATGCAAAATACTCTGCAGTAAGGAGCATGTCCGGTGTTACGGGAGCGCAAGCGGCGGAAAAGCTTCTTCGTGCCTCGGGAATCATCGACGTGCGCATTGAAGAGGTATCCGGCCATCTGACTGACCACTACGATCCAAGATCCAAGGTACTGCGTCTGTCGAATCAGGTATACCATTCCAATTCACTGGCAGCCATAGGAGTTGCCGCCCATGAATGCGGGCATGCAATCCAGCATCAGAATTCCTATCTTCCGTTGAAGATCAGAGGGATTTTGGTGCCGGTTGCCAGCTTTGGCTCTATGGCGGCATGGCCACTGATTTTAATCGGCCTGTTCTTTGGAGGCTTTCAATCCTTAATTGATCTGGGCATTCTGCTGTTTTCTGCTGCGGTAATATTTCAATTGATTACCCTTCCCGTAGAATTTAATGCATCCCGAAGAGCGATTGCGCGACTGGGAGAGACGGGAATTTTATATCACGAGGAGTTGGACAAATCCAAGAAGGTGCTGGATGCCGCTGCGCTTACCTATGTGGCTGCCGCTGCGGCTACCATTCTGCAGTTGCTGCGTCTCATTCTCCTGTTTGGTGGAGGGAGAAGACGTGACTGAGCCGATTAACACAGGGAAAATTATTCAAAACAAAGTGAGAGCTGCGGTTCAGAGTAATACAAGAGAAATTGTTCAGAACAATGTGAGAGCTGCGGTTCAGAGTAATACAAGAGAAATTGTTCTTGAGATGCTGCTGGAGGTTGTGGAAGGGAATAAGTACAGCCACACCGTCTTAAACCAAACCCTGAAACGGCATCAGCAGCTGGAAAAACAGGAAAGGGCTTTTATCTCCCGCCTTTTTCATGGAACAGTGAAGCATTACCTGACACTGGACTATATTATTAATTTGCATGCCTCTCTGCCGGTTGCCAGGATGAAGCCGCTGATCAGAAATCTGCTGCGCCTCAGTGTGTATCAGATAATCTATATGGAAGCGGTTCCGATACCGGCAGTATGCAATGAAGCGGTAAACCTGGCTAAAAAGAGAGGTTTTACAAAACTATCCGGTTTTGTGAATGCAGTTCTTCGCAATATTGCCAGGAATAAAGAAGATATCAACTATCCGGACCCGGTCCGTTCACCGGAGGCTTATCTTGAAATTACCTATTCTACACCGGCCTGGCTGGTGTCAGAGCTGCTGAGTCAGTATCCCTTCGGGACAGTAGAGGCTATGCTGGCGGCTTCCCTGAAGGAGAAAGAGACTACCGTGCGCTGTAATCTGACCAAATTGTCTCCCGGGGAGTTAAAAACCATGCTGGAGCAGGAGGGGGTAACCGTGGAGGATAGTAAGTATCTGGGTTATGCCTTCACTCTGCGGGACTATGACTATCTGGAGAAGCTGGAGTCTTTTTGCAGCGGCTGTTTTACGGTTCAGGATGTCAGCTCCATGCTGGTCGGGGAGGTATCGGGTGTCAAGGCAGAGGACTATGTAGTGGATGTCTGCAGTGCCCCTGGAGGAAAAGCGCTCCACATTGCCCAGACAGCCGGCAGAGTATCTGCCCGAGACCTGACCGAGTATAAAATAAATCTGATCCGGGAGAACATCAACCGCCTGGGAGCAGACAATGTGGAAACAAAGGTATGGGATGCGACGGTTCTGGACACAGAGCTGCTTGCACGGGCAGATCTTGTTATCGCAGATCTTCCCTGCAGCGGTCTGGGAGTTTTAGGAAAAAAATCGGACATAAAATACAAGCTGACACAAAATCAACATAAAGAACTGGTAGAATTACAAAGGATTATTCTGGATAAGGCTCAGCAATACGTGAAAACGGGCGGATGCCTGATTTTTTCTACCTGCACCGTAAATAAAGAGGAGAATCTGGGGAACCGGGAATGGTTTTTACAGAATTATGAATTTGAAGCAGTCGGCTTCAATGAGCTTCTTCCTGAACAGCTTCAGTGTGAAACTGCAGAGAAGGGGTATTTACAGATGATTCAGGGAATCCATAATACCGATGGCTTCTTCATCTCTAAATACCGTAAAAAATAAAAATAGATGAAAATTATTATTCAAATTGAGAGACAGGATCTACCAATTTGGCGCATCTGCCGTTTTTAGCGGCAATAAAGAATGGAATAGGATAGAGTATGGAACATTACGATATAAAATCTTTATATTTACCGGAATTGGAGCAGGCTTTAAAGGTTATGGGGCAGCCGGCCTTTCGGGGAAAGCAGCTCTATGAATGGCTGCATGTCAAGCTGGCGACCGATTACGGGGAAATGACAAATCTTCCAAAGGACCTTCGATTAAAGCTTGAAGAGAATTACCCCATAGCAGCGCTGGAAGAAGTGGATGCGCTTCATTCCGAAACAGACGGAACCGTCAAGTATTTATTCCGGTTACCGGATGACAGAGTGATTGAAAGTGTACTTATGAGATATCACCATGGGAACAGTGTCTGCATCTCTTCTCAGGTCGGCTGCAGAAGGGGCTGTAAATTCTGTGCCTCCACGATCGGCGGCAGGGAACGGGATCTGCTTCCCTCTGAAATGCTGGACCAGATCTACCGGATTCAGGCTCTGTCCGGAGAACGGGTATCTAATGTGGTGGTCATGGGAACCGGAGAACCCTTGGATAATTATGACAATCTGGTCCGTTTTCTGCGAATCCTGACAGAGGAGCACGGTCTGAATATCAGTGCCAGGAACATCACCGTATCCACCTGTGGGATTCCGGATAAGATCAGGGACTTGGCTAAGGAAAATCTGGCTGTCACGCTGGCGTTGTCTTTGCATGCACCAAACAATGAGATACGCAGGAAACTGATGCCGGTTGCCATGCAATATGAGCTGTCCGAGGTTATGGAGGCCTTCCGCTATTATTACGAGGAAACAGGCAGAAGGCTGACCTTTGAATACAGTCTGGTGGATGGAATCAATGATGAGGAAGAGCATGCGAGAGAGCTTTGCAGACTGGTCAAAGGACTGAACTGTCATGTGAATCTGATCCCCGTGAACCCCATAAAAGAGCGGAATTACAGGAAATCTGAAAACAAAAAAATACAAAATTTTAAAAATATACTTGAAAAAAACAGAATAAATGTTACTATTAGAAGAGAAATGGGCGCAGATATTGATGCTGCCTGTGGGCAATTGAGGAAGAGCTATCTTAACAACAACAAGCTGTAAACCACTTGTTTTATGTTAACAACGATAAGCGATAAAACTGCTTATCTTATGTCATACAACACCAAGCGATAAACCGCTTGTCCTTATGTTGATAAAAATAGCTATTTAATGGTTGCCATAACTAGGAGGTGCAGGCTTGAAAGCATTTTCGATAACTGATATTGGAGAGCGACGGAGGATAAACCAGGATTATGTCTTTTGCAGTGAAGCTGCCATCGGCAGACTGCCGAATCTATTTATTGTGGCAGATGGCATGGGAGGACATAATGCCGGTGATTATGCTTCAAGATACTGTGTTGAGTTTTTTAAGCAGAAGATTGAGGAAAGTGAGATAGAATCACCGATAGCCTTAATTGAAGCCGCAATTAAGGAAGCTAACGAAGCTCTTTGGAGCAAAGCGCAGGAGCAAAGTGACTTGGAGGGTATGGGAACCACACTGGTGGCGGCAACCATATTTGATAAAGAGATGTATGTTGCCAATGTTGGCGACAGCAGACTGTATGTTGTAGGAAAGGAAATAAAGCAAGTTACGGAAGACCACAGTTTAGTTGAAGTTATGGTGAAGACGGGAGAGCTAAACCGCAATGAGGCGAGGCTTCATCCGAATAAGAATATCATTACCAGAGCAATCGGTGCAAATACGACTGTGGCACCTGATTATTTTGAAGTGAACTTAGAAGAAGGGGAT
>JAEZFH010000219.1 GCA_023437885.1 Bacillota bacterium
TCTGAACCCAGTTAACACCGCCGATAATATCACGGGAGGCCAGCATAAGTCCTGCAATCACAAGCTCCTTTACTCCGTTGGCATTGGCTCCCGGAGTATTAAAAACTACAATCCCCTGCTCCGCACATTTCTCCAGGGGAATATTGTTCACACCTGCTCCTGCTCTGGCAATTGCCTTCAGGTTATCGCTAAATTCCATATCATGCATTACTGCACTGCGGACAAGAACCACATCCGCATCATTTCTATCTTCCACCTTCTCATATTTCCCGGAAAATATATTCAACCCTATCTCGGCAATAGGATTAAGACAATTATATTTCATACCCTTCTCTCCAATCCGCACCGGCCTGCGCCGACACCCCATATTATTTTATAAGCCTGGCTTATGCGCAGATTACGCACTCAAGGGCTAAACCCTTTCGTTCACGCCGCACTTATCCATGGACTAATCTGCTTATGCCTGGGCATTCTCTGCTTCGAATTTCTTCATGAACTCAACCAGCTTCTCCACACCTTCGATGGGCATGGCATTGTAGATGCTGGCTCTCATGCCGCCTACGCTTCTATGGCCTTTCAGATTCTCAAAGCCTGCTGCCTTGGCTTCCTTAACAAACTTGGCGTCAAGCTCCTCATTACCGGTAATGAAGGGCACATTCATCAGGGAACGGTCTTCCTTAACTACCGTACCATGGAACATCCTGCTTTGGTCCAGGAAATCATAAAGGATGGCTGCCTTTTTCTCGTTATGCTCCTTCATAGCCTCCAGGCCGCCCATATTCTTAATCCACTTGAATACTTTTCCGCAGATATAGATGCCATAGGCCGGAGGAGTATTATACAGCGATTTCTCATCGGAGTGGATCTTATATTTCATCATGGTGGGTGTTCCCGGCAAAGTATCCTCGGTAATCAGATCCTCACGCACAATGACGATGACAACTCCTGCCGGTCCGATATTCTTCTGCACTCCGCCGTAGATCACGCCGTATTTGGTAACATCCACCGGCTCGGATAAGAAACAGGAGGATACATCCGCAACCAGGGTCTTGCCCTTGGTATTGGGGAGCTTCTTGAATTTGGTGCCGTAGATGGTGTTGTTTTCACATATGTATACATAGTCCGCATTCTCAGAGATCGGAAGATCGGAGCAATCCGGAATATAGGAAAATGTCTTATCTGCTGAGGAAGCAACCGCATTTGCCTGCCCATAGATCTTTGCTTCCTGATATGCTTTTTTTGCCCACTGACCGGTGATGATATAATCTGCTACCTTATTTTTCATCAGATTCATAGGTATCATAGCAAACTGTAACGATGCTCCGCCCTGCAGGAAAAGTACTTTATAATTATCAGGAATATTCATCAGTTCTCTTAAATCCTTCTCAGCTTCCTGGATAATTGCTTCGTAAGCCTTCGATCTATGGCTCATCTCCATTACAGACATTCCCGAGCCTCTGTAATCGAGCATTTCCTCGGCTGCTTCCTTTAGCACTTCGACCGGCAGCATTGCCGGACCTGCTGAAAAATTATAAATTCTTCCCACGCTTTCATCCTCCTTAACGCTTATCTTGCATATTTGATTCCTTCATTCTATAACCGAATCGGATTTTGTTGATTTAGAACTTTAGTTAAGTAAAGTGTTATGCTCATTATAAGACCCTGTTATTTTTTTGTCAATCGCTTTGTGATAATGATTGCTATAAGACTGTCTTATATTACAGCTATAATATGCATATTCCTGTAGCCGTGTGAGCTGCAGGAATATGCCTTCTTCTATAATCAGAATATATACGGAAATAATATATCTATTCCTACAATCATGATGCACGGTACTTCTTATTTCGCTTTCAGGTCTTCTTCCGTAAACACATCTTCAATCGCCGCACCGGGTGCTACCATTGGCCACACCTTGTCGTCACTGTCAATAACACATTCCACAAATACCGGCTCATTCAGTGCAAGCACTTCCTTCAGAACCGCTTCAACCTCTTCCTTTTTCGTAATCCGGTAGGCTCTGGCGCCCATTGCCTCAGCCAACTTAACAAAATCCACCTTATCATTAAGATTTGTATTAGAGTATCTCTTATCATAGAACAGCGTTTGCCATTGGCGTACCATACCCAATACATGATTATTGAATACAATCTCTATAATCGGAATATTATAACGGGTCGCAGTTGCCAGCTCATTCATATTCATCCGGAAGCAACCGTCTCCGGCGATATTGATTACTTTCTTATCCGGCATCCCCACCTTGGCACCGATACAGGCACCGAGTCCATATCCCATGGTTCCCAGACCACCGGAGGACAAAAAGGTTCTGGGAAGCTTATACTTGAAATACTGCGCCGACCACATCTGATGCTGGCCTACTTCGGTAGTGATAATCGCATCACCGCCGGTCATTTCATATAGCTTCTCCAATATATACGGACCGGTCAGGCCTTCCGGATTATACTTCAGCGGGAACTTATCCTTTAATGCAATTACATGTTCCAGCCACTCCCGGTGATTTTGCTGCCCCAGCCGTTCATTCAGTATCTGGAGCACCTCCCTGATGTCGCCGATCACACTATAATAGGTAGCAACATTCTTATTAATCTCGGCAGGATCGATATCGATATGCAGTATCCTTGCATTTCTTGCAAACTTCTTGGCATTGCCGGTTACCCGGTCGGAGAACCTTGCTCCGATGGTGATCAGCAGATCGCATTCCGTTACCCCCAGATTGGAGGCCTTGGTTCCATGCATACCGAGCATACCCGTATAACGGATATCGGTACCGTCGAATGCACCTTTTCCCATTAGGGTATCCGTAACGGGCGCATCCACCTTCTCTACGAATTCCTTCAGCTCATCATGGGCCTCTGAAATAACTGCGCCCCCTCCGACAAAGATGAAGGGCTTTCTGGAGCTTTTGATCATCTCCAGCGCATTCGCCAAATCCTCCTTCGTAATCTCATCGGTTTTTCTGAGAATAGGCTGCGGAGTAATGCTGCTGTATTCCGCCTTTGCAGCAGTCACATCCTTGGTGATATCCACCAGCACGGGACCGGGTCTGCCGGTTTTAGCGATACGAAACGCCTTGCGAAGCGTATCTGCCAGCTTGGTAACATCCTTTACGATATAATTATGTTTTGTAATCGGCATAGTAACTCCGGCAATATCAATCTCTTGAAAGGAATCTCTGCCCAGGAGATTTACGGCCACATTGGCTGTGATGGCAACGATTGGAACACTGTCCATATATGCTGTTGCAATTCCGGTGACCAGATTAGTCGATCCGGGTCCGGAGGTGGCAAAGCAGACACCTACCTTCCCGGTAGCTCTTGCATATCCGTCCGCTGCATGGGATGCCCCCTGCTCATGGGAGGTCAGGATATGCCTGATTTCATCGTTATGCTTATATAATTCATCGTATATGTTCAAAATTGTACCGCCGGGATACCCGAATACAGTATCCACCCCCTGCTCCTTCAAGCATTCGATAACGATTTGTGCACCTGTTAATTCCATAGATTCCTCCATTCCTCCAACCGGCAGCAATCGCTCCGTACTGCCGCCTTTGACACAGTTTATTTGCGTTTCTCAATTCCTTCGCGGTATCTCAAGAATCGCTCCGCGGTTACCGCTGGTTACCATTTCAACATAACGGGACAGGTATCCTGTCGTTATCTTGGGTTCCCGCGGCTGCCATTTGGTTCTTCTTGCCTCCAGCTCTTCCTCGGTTATTCTGAAGCTCAGAGAATTGGCATTAATATCGATATCAATGATATCTCCTTCTTCCACAAGGGCTATGTTACCTCCAACCGCTGCTTCCGGAGATACATGACCAATGCAGGCTCCCCGGGAAGCACCGGAGAAGCGTCCGTCGGTAATCAATGCCACACTGGAGCCCAGTCCCATACCCATGATCGCACTGGTAGGACTTAGCATCTCCCGCATACCGGGACCTCCCTTCGGTCCCTCGTAACGGATTACCACCACATCCCCTTCTACAATCCTTCCTTCCTTGATTGCCGCAAGAGCATCCTCCTCACAATCAAAGACTCTGGCAGGACCCGAGTGCTTTAACATCTCCGGAGCCACAGCCGAGCGTTTTACCACACCGGAGTCCGGGGCAAGATTTCCCTTAAGAATCGCAATCCCACCGGTCTCGCTGTAAGGATTCTCAAGAGGACGTATTACCTCTGGATCCAGATTTCTGCAGCCCGCAATGTTTTCCCCTACGGTCTTGCCGGTCACCGTAATCAGGTCGGTATGAAGGAGTCCCTTCTTATTTAATTCATTCATTACGGCATATACTCCGCCGGCTTCATTGAGGTCTTCCATATAGGTATGGCCTGCCGGAGCCAGATGGCACAGGTTCGGAGTCCTGGCGCTTACTTCGTTTGCAATATCAATATATAATTCAAAGCCGACCTCATGTGCAATCGCCGGCAGATGAAGCATGGTATTCGTTGAACACCCCAGCGCCATATCAACGGTCAGTGCATTCATGAAGGCTTTCTCGGTCATAATATCCCTGGGCTTGATGTCCTTTTCCAGCAACTCCATGATCTTCATGCCTGCATGCTTTGCCAGGCGGATTCTTTCGGAGTATACGGCAGGGATGGTTCCGTTGCCTTTCAGGCCCATTCCGATTACTTCCGTAAGGCAGTTCATGGAATTGGCGGTATACATACCCGAACAGGAGCCGCAGGTAGCACATGCCTTGTTCTCATACTCTTCCACCTCTTCCTCTGTCATGGTTCCGGCGCTGTAAGCCCCCACCGCCTCAAACAGAGAGGAAAGACTGGTCTTGTTTCCACCCACCCGGCCTGCCAGCATGGGACCGCCGCTGACAAAGATCGTGGGAATATTCACTCTGGCGGCTGCCATCAAAAGCCCGGGTACATTCTTGTCGCAATTGGGTACCATAACCAGCGCGTCAAATTGATGAGCCATCGCCATCGCTTCAGTGGAATCTGCAATCAAATCCCTGGTAACCAGAGAGTACTTCATTCCCTGGTGTCCCATTGCAATACCGTCACATACAGCAATTGCAGGAAATACAATAGGTGTGCCTCCGGCCATTGCCACACCAAGCCGGACAGCATCCACAATTTTATCCAGGTTCATATGACCGGGTACGATTTCATTATAAGAACTCACAATACCAATCAGCGGTTTTCTCAGCTCCTCCTTTGTTAATCCCAGCGCATTAAATAATGACCGGTGGGGTGCCTGAGCCATTCCTGTTTTCACTGCGTCACTTCTCATCCTCTTAACCACCCTTTCTTCTTAATTTATACATTAACAGGCCCACAGCGGACCTCTTCCCGAGGGCCCGCACTCCTGTCAGACAAACCTAACATATGTAGCTAATTATTCATATTTATAAAACATGCCAAACACTTCTCAAAGTGCTGTTTTTCAGCACTTTAGAGTAGTACAGTATATATTAAAGTATTTCTTTTGAAAAATCAATGTCAAAATACAAATAATTGTGGATTTTTTTCCACAAAGATTAATAAATATTCTCTCAATTTATAGCTTCCATTCCCCCGGAGAATACCTCGTTATAAATAGTAAAATTAAGGGAATAATTCTAATAAATATTTTGGCAGTAAATTCGTTCCAGCCAATTTGGACACTATGTAAATTTTGTGTAAAATTCGTGTAAATTTTTTCTGATTCGATTAAAATCTACGTTAATTCCATGTAAATTTCATGACATTTTCATATAAATTATGATTGCTTATGTCATTTATTCGTGTTAAGATTTTTATGATTGTTATTGTGTTTATTATGCTAAAAATTAAATTAAGTTATAGGAGGCGCTATTATGACAATAACTCTAGCTGAGTTTTTAAAACAGCTGACATCTAATCCGGCCTTGTTTATCACAGTCGTATTAACCTTGGGTGTAATTCTGGTAAACGGCTGGACCGATGCACCAAATGCGATTGCTACCTGTGTGTCGACAAGATCAATAAGTCCTAAAAAAGCCATAGTAATGGCAGCTGTATTTAACTTTCTTGGCGTATTTGTGATGACTCTAGTGAATAAGGCTGTAGCGCAGACCATTTATAAGATGGTAGATTTCGGTGATAATCCTAAGAATGCCTTGATTGCATTATGTGCTGCTTTGTTTGCCATTGTGGTATGGGCGACCGCTGCCTGGGCTTTCGGTATTCCGACCAGTGAATCCCACGCTCTGATTGCCGGTATCTCAGGTGCTGCCATTGCACTCCAGGGCGGACAAGGTATTAACGGAAGTGAATGGATCAAAGTAATTTATGGCTTGTTCATGTCTTCCATACTGGGATTTGGCATCGGCTATGCCGTAACCAAGGTTATCGGCTTCCTATGTAATAACATGGACCGCAGAAAGACCAGTTCCTTCTTCTCCAAGGCTCAGGTCGGCGGCGGAGCTGCCATGGCATTCATGCACGGTGCACAGGACGGCCAGAAATTCATGGGCGTATTCCTGCTGGGTGTATTTCTTGCCAAGGGACAGGGCAATATTACGGAATTCGATATTCCGATCTGGTTAATGGTACTTTGTTCCATCGTTATGGCTCTTGGTACTTCCATCGGAGGCTACAAGATAATTAAAACTGTGGGCATGGGTATGGTTAAGCTTGGTACATATCAGGGCTTTTCCGCTGACATTGCGGCAGCAGTCAGCTTATATGCCGCTTCCGCGCTCGGTATTCCTGTAAGTACCACTCACACCAAGACCACCGCAATCATGGGTGTCGGCGCTGCCAAGAGACTCTCCAGTGTTAATTGGAGCATTGTTAAGGAAATGGCAGCCGCATGGGTTCTTACCTTTCCCGGATGCGGATTGCTGGGATATCTGATGGCTTATATATTTATGAAAATATTTTAAATAAGGAAGGAAGTATATAAGAATGAAAAGAAAAAACGAATATAATTACTTTGATGCTTTTGCCGGTCTCTCAAAATATTCCTATAAGTTAGCCGAGACCTTACATTCCATGTTGTCTAATTTCGATGCAACTCAAATTACCGAAAAAGTAAAGGCTGCACATGAGATCGAGCACAATGCCGATTTAGCCAAGCACGAAATTATGAACCGTTTGGTTAAGGAATTCCTTCCTCCCATTGAACGAGAGGATATTACTACTCTTACTCAGGAAATTGATGATGTAACTGACTCAGTAGAGGATGTATTAATCTATATCGATATGTTCAACATCCAGACCATACGTCCTGAGATTCTGAAATTTACCAAGCTGATCGTTGCCTGCTGCAAGGCGATGGATGAAGCTTTGGAAGAATTCAAAAATTTTAAAACCTCTAAAAAGCTTCGTGAAAAAACAATTGAAATCAACCGCCTGGAAGAAGAAGGCGATGCCTTATATGTAGACACCATGCGCAACCTGTATCAAACCTCCAAGGATCCCATCGAATTAATGTGCTGGACGGAGGTACTTCACCGTCTGGAACGCTGCTGCGACAACTGCGAGGATGTGGCTGATATACTCGAAAGCATTGTAATGAAGAACTCCTAATCAGGAAGTTGATCAAACAGGGAAGGGCATGATCCGGTATGAATATTGAGAAACAAAAGGCATTTATTATCCATGTTATCTATATTATTTTTATTTTGGGAATCGTATATATAGGGATTAAATATATTTTGCCCCTGTTAATGCCCTTTGTCATCGGTGTAATCATTGCACTGGTCTTTCGCAAGCCAATTGATTTAATCCATAAGAAGCTTCATATCAACCGCATTGTAATTTCCATTCTTATTCTGATTGTTTTTTATGGAACATTGGGCTTACTGGCCAGTATGATCGGCTTTAAGGCATTTACCTTCCTGAGCAATCTGTTTTACAGTCTTCCATCTCTATATGAGAAGACAGTTCTGCCGGCAATCGAGAAGATAACGGACGAAGCGATAGGACATTTCCCGGGAATTGAGATTTATCTTGAGGATTTTCTGAATAATATCAGTGATTCCATTATTCAGTTTTTAACGAGCGCATCCTCTACTGTGGTCGGATCCATCGCCCGTTTTGCAGCTTCGCTGCCTACTTTGTTGATTAATTTTATCTTTACCATCGTCTCCTCCTTCTTCTTTACCATTGATTATCATAGAATCAGCAGATTCCTTATTCATCAGTTCAAGGGAGAACGCAGGGAGATGATTCTCAAGCTTAAGGATAACGGGATTGGGACTCTGGGTAAGTTCATCCGGGCATATTCGGCAATCATCAGCATCACTTTTCTGGAGCTGTCCGCAGGTTTTTGGATTCTGGGGATTACGAATCCTTTCCTCTTTGGTGCTCTGGTTGCAATTATTGATGTTATGCCAATTCTGGGAACCGGAGCTGTGTTATTACCTTGGGCGAATATTTCACTCGTCATCGGTAATACCAAGATTGGTATCGGTATGCTGCTGCTCTATGTCATTATTACCGCAGTGCGCCAAGCCATCGAGCCCAGAATCGTGGGTCAGCAGATCGGTCTGCATCCGATCCTCACCCTAATCCTGATGTATGTAGGGGCCCAATTGATGGGCGTTCTGGGACTTCTGATCCTTCCGATCATTGCTACTATCCTTGTAAAGCTTAATGAGGAAGGCACTATACATTTTTTTAAAAAGCCATAAAAAGCAGGTACATCAAGCGGATTTACTTACCACGAATCAACAAGGGCTGTTTCCGAAGCTGCATATCATTGCACCTTCTTCGAAAACAGCCCTTTGTGTTATATTTTTCTAATAAGTCTTATCCTTCGGAGCAAAGGTAATGCAATCTGTCTGATCCGATTCTTTGGCGTTTCTGGGTTCTACCTGAATCTTTTCTGCAGCACAATGGTCTCCGTTCATATAATACTCGCAAGTATTGACAACACATTTAATACCTTCATTTGGTTTATCCATTTTTCTGACTGACATAGTTTTCCTCCAATTTTCCAAGTATAGTATCCTATTTACTACAGTATTATTGTTTGCAGAGGAAATATAAATCATTCACTAAAATGTTTTTATGTTGTTGGTTGTTTTTTCCTTTTTATGATGCTTATCCTGGAAACTGCATCGCTATTCCTTCTGCCATCATATCCGCCATTTCAAGCGCCTGCATTTCAATCTCATCATACCCATTGATGCTCTCCTCATAATTCTGAGCAAGCATACTCTCGATATTTGAGCTTAACAATTCGAGATGCTCATACAGCATCGCACTCCAATCATCCTCGTTCCAATATGGATTCATACTGGCAAGTAATGCTGCAATCTGATCCGCATTCTCATGCCATCTGCGGTCCGCATCCGTCACAGCATTATTATCTCCTGCCATTGCTGCTTGAACCAGCTCCCCCGCAATCTTAATATGTTCTGCAAATAACCTCTCAAATTCCTCCGCCGCTTCATCCCCATAAAAAGCAGCCAGAGCATTGGCAAAATCGGAAGCATTCCGAAGAAGACGCTGTAATATCATCTGTGTCTCCGGAAGCTGATGTATGATTGCCATGACTGTCATTCTCGTCCATTCTACATGCTGCTCCCAAAGCAAACGGAAGTAATTGACCAGATCCATCATATTTCCGTCTACTTCATGATCCATTCCATTCTCATCCACCCCGTCCCGGTCATTCATTCCACCGGAGTTCGCCGTCTCACCCGGAGTAACCGGATAGGACGGGTAGCTCTGGTAGCCAGGCCGTATTGTAATGACCTGCCCAATCATCAGATTGCGCGGGTCAATTCCAGGATTCAGATCCATGATTGAATCCACTGTAGTATTAAATATTTGTGCCAGCATCCAGATTGTATCATATGGCCTGATTGTATATCTTATCGTACCATCCATAGTCAGTACCATCACCTATAAGAAGTTCTATATCAGTGTATGATGCCTGCCTGGTCAATGTTCCAGAATGTGAACACCTATTTATATCAATTATACCTGCTGCAGGGATACCATTCTCCTGTACCTGCTGCCGGTCATTCATAATTAGCCCTGACAACCGGAGAAGGGTCCGTAACCTCCAGTCGACCTTATGTCCTTCTATGGTCCACAATCAAACCTTTTTATAAGCCTGGGAACGAAAAAAGCCCGCCAGGCTATTGTTCCTTGCCTGACCGGCTCTTTTCTGTAGTGTTATTTATCAAAACCAAGTGATTTGCAGGTTAGTTATTGTTGATATAATTTATCAGGCCCTCTGCGCGAATAATCTTTTGCATAAACTCAGGAAAGGCCTGGCCCTGATACTTGGTTCCCTTGGTTCTGTCATAGATCATACCGCTGTCAAAATCAATCTCCACCTGGTCACCGGCTTCGATTTCCTTTGCTGCCTCAGGACATTCAATGATCGGAAGACCAATGTTAATCGCGTTGCGGTAAAATATCCTTGCGAAAGTCTCGGCAATCACACAGCTGATTCCCGCTGCCTTTATCGCAATGGGAGCATGCTCCCTGGAGGAGCCGCAGCCGAAGTTCTTGTTTGCAACAATAATATCCCCGGGCTTTACCCGGTCTATAAAATCCTTATCAATATCTATCATACATTTTGATGCCAGCTCCCTCGGGTCGGAGGAATTCAGATAACGTGCCGGAATAATTACATCGGTATCCACATTATCACCATATTTGTGTACTGATCCGTATGCCTTCATATTTCTACCTCCATCCAATTATAGTCCAAGCTCGGCAGGTCCTGAGATCCTGCCCGTTACCGCACTGGCTGCCGCCACTGCCGGACTTGCAAGATATACTTCAGAATCCACATGTCCCATTCGTCCAACAAAATTACGGTTTGTGGTCGCAACTGCCCGTTCTCCCGCCGCCAGTATTCCCATATGTCCGCCCAGACAGGGTCCACAGGTGGGTGTGCTGACTACCGCTCCCGCTTTAATAAAGGTTGCCAGCAAGCCCTCCTCCATTGCCTGAAGATAGATGGCCTGGGTTGCGGGAAAGACGATAACACGCATCCCCTTGGCTACCCTCCTGCCCTCCATTATCCTGGCAGCAATCCGCAGATCATCGATACGCCCGTTGGTACAGGAGCCGATGACCACCTGATCGATCTTCACCTCACCGACCTCATCAATTGTGCGCGTATTCTCCGGAAGATGGGGAAATGCAACCGTAGGCTTAAGCGCTGACAGATCAATCTCATATACCTCATCATACACGGCATCCTCATCCGCCTCATATACCTTATATTCCTTTGTGGAATGATCCTTCATGTACTGAATTGCCAGTTCGTCCACAGGAAAAATACCATTCTTCGCTCCTGCTTCGATTGCCATATTCGCCATAGCAAAACGGTCATCCATAGTAAGGTTCTTTATGCCGTCCCCCACGAATTCCATGGATTTATACAACGCACCGTCCACACCGATCCTGCCGATAATATGCAGGATGACATCCTTTCCGCTAACCCACAGGGCCGGCTTGCCGGTTAGAATAAATTGAATTGCGGAAGGAACCTTGAACCAGGCCTTCCCGGTTGCCATCCCCGCTGCCATATCCGTACTGCCGACACCGGTGGAAAAGGCCCCGAGAGCTCCATAGGTACAAGTATGGGAATCCGCTCCGATTACAGCGTCTCCGGCAACCACCAGTCCCTTCTCCGGAAGCAGGGCGTGCTCAATCCCCATCTCTCCGATTTCAAAATAATTGGTAATATTTTGTGCCATTGCAAAATCACGAACACATTTGCAATGCTCTGCTGACTTG
The DNA here is from genome assembly GCA_023437885.1 of Bacillota bacterium. GTDB lineage: Bacteria > Bacillota > Clostridia > Lachnospirales > Lachnospiraceae > Mobilitalea. Next base: position 11,709 of record JAEZFH010000219.1, read on the forward strand.
ATATCCTTATTGGGTGTGAAATGATCCGGAACCAGAGCAATCTTATCCTTATCGAATACATTCTTAAACTTCATTTTCTCCATCTCGTGGATAGCTACCGGTGCGGTAACATCATTGCCGAGAACCAGGTCCAGATCCGCCTCAATCAATTGCCCAGCCGTAACCTGCTCCAGTCCTGCATGAGCCGCCAGTATCTTCTGCGTCATCGTCATCCCTTGGTTACAAGGTTTACACATAGTTATATCCTCCTCTTTAATGATCTCTATTTCATTAATCTCTATTTCATTGATCATTATTTGCCTAAATCTCTGTAACAATCCGGTCTCCCATTTCCTTCGTTCCCACCAGGGTCATTCCCTCCGACATAATATCTATGGTACGGTATCCCTTCAGAAGAACTGTTTTCACTGCTGCTTCGATACAATCCGCTTCATTCTCCAAATCAAAGGAGTAGCGAAGCATCATGGCCGCAGATAATATGGTTGCAATCGGATTCGCCTTATTCTGGCCTGCAATATCCGGTGCGGAGCCATGACTTGGCTCATATAGCCCCAGCCTGGTATCTCCGAGGCTGGCAGAGGCCAGCATACCGATGGAACCGGTAATCATACTGGCTTCATCGGAAAGAATATCCCCGAACATATTCTCCGTCAGAATAACATCAAACTGCCTCGGATTTTTGACCAGCTGCATCGCACAATTATCTACCAGCATATCCGTAAGCTCCACCTCAGGATATTCCTTCGACACTTCCCTGGTTACCTGCCTCCACAGTCTGGAGGAATCAAGGACATTGGCCTTATCCACGCTGCAAACCTTCTTGCCGCGCTTCATGGCTATCTCAAAAGCCCATTTTGCGATTCTTCTAATTTCATTCTCATCATACACGAGGGTATCCATTGCCTTGCGGATTCCATTCTCCTCGGTGGTATGGCGATCCCCAAAGTAAAGCCCTCCGGTAAGCTCGCGCATTACCACAAAATCAAAGCCTCCGCCTATAATCTCATCCTTCAGGGGACAGGCTCCCTTCAGCTCATCATAGAGTACTGCCGGGCGGATATTGGCAAACAGGTTCAATCCCTTACGGATCGCCAGCAGCCCCGCCTCCGGCCGAAGATGGGGGGGAAGACTGTACCAATTGGATTGCCCCACATTACCGCCCACTGCACCAAGCAGTACACTGTCGCTTTTCCTGGCAGTGTCCAGAGCCTCCTCGGTTAAGGGAACCCCTGTGGCATCAATTGATACGCCGCCCATTAATACCTCTGTGTAAATAAACCCATGGCCGAAAATTTCACCGATCCGGTCCAGTACTTTTTTTGCTTCCGTAATGATCTCCGGCCCAATTCCATCGCCGGGAATGACTGCGATATGATACTTCATTCCAACCTCCATCTGCCGCCCAGCGGCATGCTTTATAACAAATTCTCTCTATTCCTTGCGGTCGCATCCCTTTAACAACACACTGGGATACCGCTGCTTTCCTGCGGTTCATGACCCTTTTCCTGCTGCCTTTATTTTGAGTCTTTGTTACAGTTTAGCCTGTGGCTGAACTGTAACGGCTCTTTCGTATTATTTCATGATTTCTATTGCTATTTTAGCACAGTGTCTGCTATAATTATAATACATATTATTAATATTAGTTATAACTAATTGTTATATTTCTAAAGGAGTGTTTGCAATGGAGCAAAATCTGTCCTTATACTATATCTTTAACTGTGTGTCTGAAACCGGAAACATATCCAGGGCTGCGAAGCAGCTCTACATAAGCCAGCCGGCAGTCAGCAAATCAATCCAGGGTCTGGAGGATAATCTTGGCGTAACCCTGTTCATACGCAGCTCCCGCGGTGTCAAGCTGACCGAGGATGGAAAGCTTCTATATGAATATACCAAAAGTGCCTTCGATACCCTGAAATCCGGCGAAGCCAACCTGCGCCATGTCCATGAGCTGGGAATCGGCCATCTGCGGATCGGTGCCAGCACGACCCTGTGCAAATATCTTCTGCTTCCTTATCTCAACGGCTTTGTGAAGGAATATCCCCATATCAAGATCACAATTAATAATCAGTCCTCTTCCCATACCATGAAGCTGCTGGAGAGCAACTCCCTGGATATCGGCTTGATTGCCAAGCCCGGCAATGACGCCTTCCACTTCCACTCCCTGGGACCGATTGAAGATGTCTTTGTCACCACAAGAACCTATCTGGATAATTTGCTGCTTCGTGAAAACAGCGAGGACATCTTCTCCTGCGCTCATATTATGCTGTTGGATGGGGGGAATGTCTCCCGAAAGCATATTGATGATTATTTCAAAACAAACCAGATAGAGCCGAAGCAAATCCTTGAAATCAGTACTATGGATCTCTTGATTGAATTTGCAAAAACCAGTCTAGGTGTAGCCTGCGTAATTAAAGAATTTGTCCGGAAGGAGCTGGAGGACGGCAGCCTGATCCAGCTTCCCCTGCGGACCCCGGTAAATAAAAGAGAGGTCGGCTTTTCCTATTCCAAGAACGCCTTCCTCTCTGATTCAATGCATAAGTTTATGGATTATATCTCCGGCGGTGCTTCTTCCGAACTCTCATCCGGTGTACTTTCCTGAGCCGGCTTTGTAGTCGGTGCAGGCTTCTTTGAGGGAATTGGGGACGGGGTCGGCGGTTCGATATATTCCGGCCGCTCCTTTACCAAAAAGTCTGCACTGACATAGCGAATCTGATCTCCCTGTGCGAAGCTTGCCCAGCCATCCACAATTTCTATCACGCGGATGCGTTCCGTGTGCACAAGAAAACCTACCACCTCTCCTTCCTTGGAAGGTGTTGCCCTGACATTCAAAACAGCGTCATACTCATCCATCTTTACATACATTGTTGTTGTCTGTCCGATATGAAGGGCCTTGGGGGTGGGGGTTGCCTGGGTATCTTCCCCCGAGGTTTCCTCTGCCCCGGTATCCTCCCCTATTGTTTCATCCTCCGAATCCGCTTCTTCACTGCTGTCTGATTCCGGCTTCGGCGTCGGAATAAAGCTCGTCATGTGATCCTTCTTGTCACTACAGCCAGTCAACGTTATTACTGCAAATAATATAATAAATAGTAATATCTTTTTCATAGTTTCTCCCATTCTGCCGCATTGCAGCGACACAATTCAAAGGATTTTGTCCTCTCAACATCCTTTTCCTATAATATCATAGCACATTTGTCCCATTTTACAATGATAATTTGTAAATTACACTATATTTTCTACTATTACTCAGTTGAAAAAGTAAATTCCACCCTTGTCTCCATTTGGCATGGAAATAACTTTTTCAAATATATAGGTGGAAGTTACTCTTTCATAGAGTTATGCTGTTATTGGTGGTGCCTCTTTCAAGGAGGTACATATGACGAATAACAAACACCTTACTCCATCGCAACGATTTGCGATTGAACAGTCTCTCAATTTTCTACTATTTAATGGTTCTTGCGCCGGGAAAGTTTTTTAAGTAAGAACCACATTTTCAGTTCTTACTTAAAAAAACATTCCCGGCGTAAGAACCTATTTTATTGTTTTTGTATATGCTGCAAAGGCATTCGGTATACTGTATATCTCATTAATCTCTGCACGGTCCGCCCATACAAGGGCATTGTCTTCGGTATATTCCTCCGGTAACTCCTTCAGCAGGATATGATATCCTGTCATATTCCATTCCACATGAGAAAAGATGTGCTTTGCCTCACCCAGATTGCCAACCTGCTCTGTAACCATCCCCTGGATGTCCAGATAAGCCATCACTTCCTCCCCGTTCATCCTCCGGGCAATTCCCGGAAGCTCCCATAGCCCTGCCAATAAACCCTTGGCAAGCCGCCTGCGGATTGCATAACGGTCCTGATACTCCAGCAGAAGAATCGTGTGGTCCTCCTTACGCCGTTCCTTCTTGGCGGGCTTCACCGGCAGCTGCATTGCCGTCCCCTCATGAAAGGCTTTGCATAGATGCATTACCGGACACGCATTACATAGGGGTTTTCCGTTTGGCAGACATACGGTTGCCCCAAGCTCCATCAAAGACTGGTTAAAATTGCCGGGGCTGTCCTGGGGAATAACCTCCTTAATATCCTGCCAGAGCTCTTTTTTTACTGCTTCCCTGGTAATGTCATCAAAGCTGCCGGCAATCCGCTTCATTACCCGAAGCACATTGCCATCTACGGCAGGCACAGGAATCCCAAAGGCGATGGAGGAAATCGCTCCTGCGGTATATTCGCCGATCCCGGGCAACGCAAGCAGCTTCTCGTAGTTAGCTGGCATCTCACCACCGTGCTCCTCCATTACGATAACCGCCGCCTTCTTCATATTCCTGACCCGGTTATAATAGCCCAGGCCTTCCCATAGCTTGAGCAGCTTATCTTCCTCTGCCTTTGCAAGTGCTCCGATATCCGGCAGTGCCGTAATAAATCGATCAAAATATCCCTTTACCGCCTCTACCCGCGTCTGCTGAAGCATGATCTCAGATACCCAGACATAATACGGCTTGGGGTTTTCCCTCCACGCCAGAATTCTCGCATTATATTCAAACCAATGCAGCAGGTAGGGAACAACTTCTCTATAGTCATATCTCATATTATTTCTCCTTAGATAACCTCTCATTCTCATGCAGATGAGTCACCGATGTATAGGTCAGGACCATCTGCCATCTATCTATTTTAACCGATAAGCCCCAGCGCATCAATCACTTATTTTTTCGGAAGGCTTTCTAGGTTCATAGTACTTAATTTTCTGCAAAACAAAAAACCACCTACCGTTCGATTGATGAAATGAACGGTAAGTGGTTTTTCTTATTGTTGCCGTCGATTTATTGGTTGCAAGATCCTTCGCAGGCCACTAGGTGGAATCCTCCTCTTCTTTGTCAGTCAATGCACTGGCGGTAGCATAGACCACCCGCAAATCATGGGAAGTACATAAATTCAATATCCGCTGGAGCTTATCCAGCATATCCATGTTCTTTTCGTCTGCCGGAAAGAATGCTCCATCAACCGAGAAATTAAGTGTAACTGCAATGTTGTGAAGAAGTTCCAAGGACGGCATTCTGCTCCCAGCTTCCAATTGCTTGATGTGGACAGGCGTTACTCCAAGTATTTCTGCAAGTTTTTCCTGCGTTAACTTGTTTTCTAATCGGGCATTCCGTATGGCAGCCCCAAATTCCTTTCGATTTAACATGATATACTATAAGCCTCCTTTTTAGTAATCTTAAAGAATACAATTCCACTTGAAAACTATCTCAAAGAATATTAAAATGTATTCAAATAGAATACCCAAAATTCAAAGAAATATACGCATTATATAAAAAAACAGGTATTTTTATTGGGCTGCATGCCCGCCGACACACAAAGGATAATTTATTTTAAGATCACGACGTTTTTGCGGTGCTATTTCGTTCTCTGACGTCGCACATTACAGAAGGAATCGAAAAATATGAAGTTTGATTGTATCACGCAAGCCGTAGCATCTATAGGGATGTTACAAAAATACTATGCCGTTACCCGTATCTGGGATCCCGGGCACAAACAAATGCTGTTCGAAAGCGAGAATACTGATATTCCGGCGGAAACAGCCGCCTCCATTGTGGGTCATCATGAAGCAGCCTTTTGCATCAGTGATAATAACGGCCTGCTTGAAATCATCACAAGTATACCGATTATCATCGCAGATCAGACCTGCTTGCTGGAGCTTATTCATCTGGGTGGCCAAGCCACGGGCAATGCCACGTTTGAGCACATGCACCGTCTGGCAATCACAGACGCCCTGACCAATCTGTATAACAGAAGATATATTGACGAGCAATTGCCCATCGATTTGGAGCGTGCTTTCCAAAATAATGATTCCGTCTCCTTCATTTATGCGGATATTGATTATTTCAAAAAGGTCAACGATTGCTACGGGCACATTACCGGCGATTATATCCTTAAGGAAATCGCCAGCCTGTTCCTGCGGTATGTGCGGAGACGGGACGGATGGGTAGCCCGTTACGGCGGTGATGAATTCCTGATCTGTCTTCCCGAGCTCAGCCGCAATACTGCCGGCAAAATTGCCAATCGTCTGCACCGGGCTGTGGAAAGCAAGCACTTTCCGATCAATGATACTTATGTAAAGATCACCTGCAGCTTCGGGGTTCAGACCATTAACCGGAACAGTGGTATTCATTCGGTCAATGATGTTATCAGAATGATGGATCAAAAGCTCTATCTGGCGAAAATGAAAGGCAGAAACAGAATTTCTACCTGATCTCCTTCCTCAGTTGCACTTCTTGTATAAATAACAAAATCTCAGGGAGCCTTTTCAGAGGCTGCCTGAGATTTTATTGCTTTCCTTTGCTTATTCTATTCGTCTTCACCGGCTTTTGCCGCCTTTTTTCTTAACCACACTGCCCTTCCCGGCTTTATCCTGCCTGTTCCTTCTCCAGGAATTTATACTGCGACAGATACAGCTCACTATAGCAGCACTTCTTCGCCAGCAGCTCCTCATGGGTTCCCATCTCCTGTATTATCCCGCCGTCCACATACATGATACAGGCTGAGTTTTTGATCGTCGATAACCGGTGGGCTATGATGAAGGAAGTCCGGTTAGCCAGGAGCTTGCTTAAGCCCTCCTGCAGAAGGATCTCTGTTTCGGTATCGATACTGGAGGTGGCTTCATCCAGAATCAGAATCCTGGGATCCGCCAGCAATGCCCGGGCAAAGCTGATCAACTGCCTCTGTCCCACAGACAGGCGGGTTCCCCGTTCATTCACCTGGGTATCATAGCCCTTCTCCAGATGAATAATAAAGTCATGAGCGCGTACGGTTTTCGCAGCTTCCATCACCTGTTCATCCGAAGCTGCCATATTCCCGTAGCGGATATTATCCATAATTGTACCTGAAAAAATGAAGCTGTCCTGAAGCATGACCCCCATCTGCTTGCGCAGGGACCGGATGGTAACTTTACTGATATCATTCCCGTCAATGGTAATCCTTCCGGAATCCAGATTATAAAAACGGCTGATCAGATTTATGATTGTTGTCTTTCCCGCACCGGTCGGTCCTACAATCGCAATGGAATCTCCGGCCTTCGCCTGAAAGCTGATTCCGTTCAGCACCTTAGCTCCATCCTCATAGCTGAAGGTCACATCCTTAAATTCCACGTCTCCCTGAATTGGAGGCATCATAACCGCATCCTTACAATCCTTTACCAGAACCGGCTCATCAATGGTCTCAAAGATTCTCTCCAGATAGGATACTGCCGTCAGAATCGAGTTATAAAAGCTGGCCAGAGTATTGACCGGAGCCCAGAATCTTCCCACATAGCTGGTCATTGCGATCAGCGCTCCTACCGTGATGCCCTTGACTCCGTTATCCATCCAGGCAATCCCCAGCACATAGACTGCAACATTGGTCCAGGTTGCAATATTCTGTATTGCAGGCCAGAGAAGAAAATTCAGCTTAACCGCCCGCATCCAGGCTGCCCTGTAATCATTGCTCAAATGATTGAATATCTTAATATTCTCCTTCTCCCTGGTGAAGCTTTGCGTCACCCGGATGCCATTGATGCTCTCTGCGATATAGGCATTGAGATTGGAGGATTTATTGCTGGATTGCTGCCAGGCCACCCGCTGCTTCTTCTTAATGATGAAAATAAGAAGCATTAAGACCGGCAAGCCGCAGATGCATATAATGGTAAGCCTCACATTAATGTACAGCATACAGCCTACGATAAAGAATAGACTGAACAGGTCGGTAATCGTATTAACAATACCGTTGGATAAGAGATCACTCAGGCTGTTGACATAATTGACGACACGAACCTGAATCTTTCCATGGGGCTTGTCATCATAATAGGAAAAAGGCAATTCCTGCAAATGGCGAAAGATATCACTTCTTATGGTATGGATAATATTCTGGCCCAGCCTTGAGGTGATGGTCGTCTTCATCCGGATGATCACCGAGATAATAAAATAAATTACCAGAAGTATCAGGCTGACCATCACAATGCCGGGAATATTCTTCTCCGGTATGTAAACATCCATAATCTGCATCAGAAAGATTGGTGTCAGCATTCCCAGCCCCGAGGATACCGTCAATAAAAATACGGTAAAAATCATATCCTTGCGATATGGTCTGATATAAGTAGCCAGCCGTTTCAGATGGGAAAGATTAAACTCGGTCTGGAGGGTTTCATCGATATCATATCTGTTTCTAGCCAACCTTGCTTCCCCCTTTCATCCGGTCATTGCCGCGATACCCGGCCTTCCTCTGTGCCAGCGCATCAAAATCTCCATACTGGTGATGGAATACCGTATAGTAATATCTCTTCTTTTCCAGAAGCTCCGCATGGGTACCGGCTTCAATAATCCGGCCGTCATCCAATACAAGTATCTGATCGGCATCCTTTATAGAGGATATACGGTGCGCAATAATAAACACCGTATGCTTTTGATGCAGTGAACTCAATTCACTTTGAATCTGGGTCTCCGTCTCCATGTCCACCGCTGAGGTCGTATCATCCAGAATAATAATGGATGGATCCTTCAGCAGCGCCCTTGCCAGGGAAATCCTCTGCTTCTGGCCTCCGGAAAGTCCTACCCCCCGTTCTCCGACTATGGTATCATACCCCTCCGGCATCTGCAGAATGAAATGATGCGCGTTGGCGATTCTGGCTACGGCCTCCACCTCTTCAAAGCTGCAGTTGGGTCTGCCATATGCAATATTTCCTTCTATGGTATCGGAAAACAGGAATACATCCTGCATTGCCATGCCGATGTTATCTCTGAGGGAATACAAATCCATATCCTTCAGGTTGATGCCGTCTACGGTAATCGCTCCCTCGGTAACATCATAAAATCGGCAAAGCAGATTCATAAGAGTCGACTTACCCGAGCCGGTTGCACCGATAATTCCGACCGTCTGTCCCGCCTTTATGCGAAAATTAATATCCTTCAGTATTACCTCATCATCGGCATGATAACTGACATGGTCAAATACGATCTCTCCGTGAAAACGTTTCCTTGCAACCGCATCCTCCGGCTCCCGTATGGAGGGCTCCGCATTTATCGTAGAATAAATCTTTTCTACAGAAGTCACGAATCTTTGATAGTCATTGGCTAACCAGCCCGCCTGGCGCAGCGGCTGATTCAGCATCCACAAATAGCCGCTTACCGTTACCAGCTTACCCATGGTCATGTATCCCTTTACCACCATAAGACCGCCGATCAGATACAGAATGATTGACAGCACATTTGCCAGAAATTCAAAGATAGGCACATACTTCTTCCAGATATTAGAT
>JAEZFH010000223.1 GCA_023437885.1 Bacillota bacterium
GGATATACCTTGAATTATAAGGCCTGGAAGGAGAAGATCGCAGGCATGCAGTCCCAGGACTGGTCCTCCAATCTCTATTCGGGCTGGCTATGGACGATTACTGAGGCTTTGAAGGAGTATGAGCCGAACTCCGGGATGCCCTTCTTTATGACTACTCAGGCTTGGAAGAACAAGGCCTTGAATACGGCCCTCGCATCCTATACGGAGCTGAAGCATGATACTGTCTTGTACGGCAAGCAAGCAATGGCAGAGATGGGCGGACCGGTGGAATATGCGGATTACCATTATGTCGAGCCGCAGCCGGAGCTTTACAGCAAGCTGTACTATCTGACGGATTATACGGTTTCGGTATTACAGGAACGCCAAATGTTAAATGAGAGCTTACTGGAGGGGTCGAACCGGTACAAGGAATTACTGCAGCTATTGATCACCTGCTCCCGGAAGGAATTGCGGAACGAACCGCTGACCGAGGAGGAGAATGACAGACTGCTGCGCTATGGCGGCAGCCTTGAGAATATATCCGGCAGCTTTCTGGGTGCAATTGTTGAGGATGACTATCCCAGCATTGAGATCAGCGATATGCTGGTATCCGATATCAGCTCCAGTGCCGGCTTCTACCTTTCTCTCGGAACCGGATATTTTGATGATATCTATGTGGTAGCTCCGATGAACGGAAAGCTGTATCTGTGCCGGGGAAGCGTTTATTCCCATTACGAATTCATCGGTACACAGAGGCTGACAGATGAAGAGTGGTGGGAATGGAACGGAATAACGGTCAAGCATTATGATTTTGCGGATTTTCCTGAAATCGGAGAAGCCTCGGAGAAGCTTCCGATACAGCCGGAATGGACAAAAACCTTTAAATCGAATCAGAATAATGTTACAATAAAGCCATTGGAAATCGATTGGGATAAGTTAAAGGAATAGGGCAGGAAGAACTCAGGCAGCCTGATTGCCCCGAAAGGCGGAGGTACGGATGAAGTATATAACATTAGGAACCACAGGAATTAAAACTTGTAAAAACGGCTTCGGAGCCTTACCAATTCAAAGGATTGGTAAGGACGAAGCGGTAACGCTTTTGCAAAAGGCATATGCAGGAGGTATCACCTTCTATGATACAGCGAGATTTTATTCGGACAGTGAGGAAAAGCTTGGAGAAGCATTCCACAAGGAGAGGGGCAGCATCTTTCTTGCGTCCAAGACTATGACAGTCAAAACAGAAGAATTCTGGCAGCAGCTTAAGGCCTCTCTGGCGGAGCTGCAGACGGATTATCTGGATATCTACCAGTTCCACAATCCGGGCTTTTGTCCTAAGCCTGGGGATGGCAGCGGTTTGTATGAGGCGATGCTGGAGGCGAAGGCCAAGGGAATGATACGCCATATCGGTATTACGAATCACCGTCTGGCAGTGGCGATGGAGGCTGCCGAGTCTGGCCTGTATGAGACGATTCAATTCCCATTCAGTTATCTCGCTACCGCGGAGGAACTGAAGCTGGTTGAACTGTGCCGGGAGAAAATCATAGGAGTAATTGCGATGAAGGCTCTCTCAGGCGGATTAATTACCAATTCCGCCGCGGCTTATGCATATCTGGACCAGTTTGACCATGTCCTTCCTATCTGGGGCATCCAGCGGGAGAAGGAGCTGGAGGAATTCTTAAGCTATAACCATCAGCCTCCCGAGCTGAACCGGGAGCTTTTGGCGGTGATCGAGGGGGACAGGGCGGAGCTGGCTAAGGATTTTTGCAGGGGCTGCGGATATTGTCTGCCCTGTCCGGCAGAGATTGATATTCCCATGTGTGCCAGAATGTCTCTGATGATTCGGCGTGCTCCGGTGTCCGCATATCTGAACGATGCCTGGAAGGAGAAGATGAAGAGGATTGAAGGCTGCATACACTGCGACCATTGCAAGCGGCATTGTCCTTATGGGCTGGATACGCCCAGGCTTCTTAGTGATAATTGGATCGATTACCGGAATTTTATGTAGATTAATAAATGCAAGATAAAGGGACATGATAAAGGTCAAGTTAAAAGACCGCGATAAAGGGCCAAAATAAAAGATCAAGATAAAGGATCAAGATAAAAACTAAGACAAAAGAGTAAGACAGGATGAAGCACTTCAATAAGGGATAAATAGCTACATAAGAATGAAGAGATTATAGGAGGAAGGCTTCATGATAAAGAAAATAATTTATATCGTCTTAATTCTTCTGCTTTTGCTGGTAACCCTGTTTGGTTTAGGTCCGGTCTTATATGCCGATGGTACGAATACGGAGCGTATGGTTACGCTTGTGATCGTGTTGGCACTCTATGCGGTGATTCTGATTACCTTTTATGTAATCCACACGCGATGGAAGAAATGATACTGATGAGAATACATTAAGGAGCATGTATGTATAATTACAAACTGACCCTCCAGTATGACGGCGGCCGATATAAAGGCTGGCAGCGGCTGGGCCGGGGGGAAGCTACAATACAGGATAAGGTGGAACAGGTGCTCTCCCAGTTGGACGGCCGACCGACAGAGATCATCGGTTGCAGCAGAACCGATGGAGGAGTTCATGCCCTGGCACAGGTTGCTAATTTCAGGACAGAGAAAAGATACGGCTGTGATGAGCTTATGAGCTATCTGAACCGGTATCTCCCGCAGGACATCAGTATTCTTGGAACCGAGGAGGTTGCGGAGCAGTTTCATGCCAGATACCATGCGAAGGAGAAAACCTACCTGTATAAAATCTGGAACCAGGAGTACAGCAACCCCTTCATGCGGAAGTACAGCATGCATGTGTCTGAGAAACTGAAGCCGGAGGATATGGTAAGGGCCGGCAGCTATTTTATCGGGACCCATGATTTTACCGCTTTTTCCAATGCCAAATCCAAGAAGAAATCCATGGAACGGACGATCTATTCCATCGAAATCTCGCAGGAGGAGGGCTTTCTCTATATCCGCATCTGCGGAGACGGCTTTCTCTATAATATGGTCCGCTGGATGGTGGGAACCCTGGTCGCAGTTGGCTTGGGACAAATGAAAGCGGAGGAGATTCCAGAGATTCTGGCTTCCAGGGAACGCAGCCGTACCGGTGATCTGGCTGAGGCCTGCGGCTTATATCTGGAGAAGATAACCTATTAGCAGGCGGAAGGATAAGGGCAGGAACCAAAGAAGATAGAAGTTACAGGGGGAGAAAAGGATGGCGATTACACTTACGAAGCAGCAGGCAAGACAATTCATTCTGCGAAAGCAGGGGTTATCCGGAGAGTACCGTTTCTCCGGAAAGGAGGGAATTCTGGAATATATCCGTCAGTGCGGATGTATCCAATTTGATCCGATTGATGTATGCGGAAAGAATGCGGAGCTGGCACTGCAGTCAAGAATTCAAGGCTTCACGAAGCAGATGCTCTATGAGCTTTTATATGAAGAACGCAGGCTGATTGACTTTTTTGATAAGAACCTGGCGATTCTCTCCACCGAGGATTGGCCATATTTCGAACGAATCCGTCAAGGATACCGGGAGTGGGGACGGGGACGTGATGAGGTGGATAATATTGCTCCGCAGATTAAGGAAATAATACGAACAAAGGGTATCGCCAGCTCCAAGGACATCGGTTTTACGGAGAAGGTGGACTGGTACTGGAGCAGCTCCAAGCTTGCAAGAGTAGCGCTGGAAAGCTTGTATTTTCGCGGAGAATTGATTATTCACCATAAGAAGGGAACCAACAAGTATTATGCCTTGTCACAGGACTATATTCCGAAGGAGCTTTTGCGGGCCGGCGAGCCTTATCCCAGAGAATTAGACCATTTGAAGTGGCGTATCCTGAGGAGAATCTCCGCAGTCGGACTCCTGTGGAACAAGCCCTCGGACGCCTGGTTGAATATCTGGAATCTGAAATCGCAGGAGCGAAATGCAGCCTTCGAGGAACTGCTTAAGGAGGAGGCATTAATCGAGCTGGAGGTCGAGGGATGCAAGGATCGTATCTACTGTGTCCGTTCGGATCAGGAGCTGCTCAGGCAGACGCTGGAAGCCGGCAAGGAGAAGGAGCGGACGGAGCTTATCGCACCGCTGGACTGTATGATGTGGGATCGAAGGCTGATCAGAGAGCTGTTTCACTTTGATTATAAATGGGAAATCTATACTCCGCAGGAGCAGCGCAAGTATGGCTATTACGTTCTCCCCATGATTCAGGGGGAACGGTTTGTAGCCAGGGTTGAGCTGACGGCCCTGTATAAGCAAAAGCAGCTTGTGGTTAAGAATATCTGGCTGGAACAGGGGGTCCGCTCAACATACAAGCTGCAAAAGGATATGGACCGCTGCTTCAGGCGCTTTATGAAATTTCATGGATTATCGGAGCTTACCTATCTTAATGAAGAGCCGTGGATATTTGCTGAATAAGCAGTAAGACACACGGCAGGTGCAGTGCTCCCAAGCAAAAATAGCTTCTGGCGGAAGTACGGTGCTGTCATGTTTCCTAATAGGTGATAACTTAATGTACTTAGTACCAAAAATACACAATGCATAAAAACAAGGGACAGGAACGGAGGCGGAGGAGCGGATGATTGCGGCAGCTAAGCTTAAGCTTTATATGCCATGGGTTCATTCTTTAAAGGAAAAGCGGATGGTGGTTAAGAGCATCTGCGCCAAAGTAAGGAACCGGTATAATGTATCTATAGCTGAGGTAGAGGAGCAGGACACTCATCAGACAGCGGTTCTGGGATTTGCAGCAGTGGTCGGAGACCGGGCACAGGCAGACAGTATTCTCGATCATGTGATTAATTATATTGAGGACAATTCCGATGGAGAGCTGTTGCAGGTGGAGCGTGATATCCTCTGATGGATATCATACAGTCTCGAAACATAAAACAGTGATCTACTTGGTAACCTGGGACGGATGCTGCAGGATGAACCAAAGAGTGGAACAAATAACAGAAGCGAATGCAGTTAGGAGAAGGAGATGGAGTTAATAATTCGAAGCTATCAGTTGGAGGATCTGCCCTCCATGATTGAAATCTGGAACCGGGTGGTGGAAGAGGCGAATGCATTTCCTCAGACAACCATGCTGACGATGGAAGAAGCTTCGGGCTTCTTCGCTGCTCAGACCTATACCGGGGTAGCAGTTCTGGAAGGGGAAGTGGTGGGACTTTATATCCTGCATCCTAATAATATCGGGCGCTGCGGTCATATTGCCAACGCTTCCTATGCAGTCAGGGATGGCCGTCGCGGACACAAAATCGGAGAAAAGCTGGTTCGCCACAGCCTGGCAGAGGCGAAGGATAAGGATTTTAGGATCATGCAGTTTAATGCGGTGGTAAGTTCGAATCATATGGCAATCCGTTTGTATGAGAAGATAGGCTTTAGCAGACTCGGAGTGATTCCAGAGGGCTTTCTCCTGGGAGACGGAAGTTATTCGGATATTGTCTTATACTATATCCAATTATAATACAAATGGCGAATTATGTGGGCAAAATTTGTTTGACTTTATGTCAAATTGAGGATACAATAGTTTTAATACGTGGTAAAAAATCAAACAAAAGGAGGTGGGTTCAATGGGAGATAAGAATCCAAAAAAAGCCCCCAAGAAAAAGGGCGGTGCAACAGCAGCAGCAGGCTCAACAAAGAAAAAGTAAGCAAAAAAATTCCCTCTTCATATCAAGAAAGAGGGAATTTTTGCGTGCCCTGTTACAATTTAACTTGCCTATGCCTTGTTCAATATCTTTTCGGCTCTCGGTGCCCGAAGCATATGCGCCTGCGGCATATCACTACCCAGCAGCGGCTGCAGATAGAATTTGAAGTCGTCCGTAACATTATTGCCCCTGGCGTTGATGAAATTATCGGGCATCAGCTTGGTCTTGCCGGCAACATTGTGAAGATCAGTCATCTTATAATCAACGGAATAATAGCCGGTGCGGTTAATGATAATGGAGCCGTCTATATTATGCCAGATCGCAAACTGAGCCGCCTTCTCCCCAACCTCTCTTGCTTCGTGCTGGTCAACCTCCGAGGTGCAGCCCATGAAGGAACGCTGGAGATAACCCAGGGTATCGGAACGTACTCTGCTGATACCGAGACGGTTCTTGATTTCCTGTGAAAGCAGATCTCCCAGGGCACCGGTTCCGGATAGCTGGGTATTGCCATGAGCATCGGTTCCGCTCTTGATCAGCTTTGTTACAATCGGAACTCCGTTCTCATCCTGGACTCCTTCTGAAACTGCTATAATGCAGCGTCCGTACTTATCATAAACTTCCTTTACATCCTGAACAAAATTCTCTATAATAAAATGCCGTTCCGGCAAATAGATCAGATGGGGACCGTCATCCGGATATTTCTTGGCGATGGAGGAGGCAGCGGTTAAAAAGCCGGCATGGCGCCCCATGACTACGCCGATATGCACGCCTGGAAGCGCTCGGTTGTCAAGATTTAACCCGATAAAGGACTGCGCTACGAATTTGGCTGCAGAGGGATAACCGGGGGTGTGGTCGTTCATCATCAGATCATTGTCAATTGTCTTGGGAATATGAATTGCTCTGAATTCATAGCCGGAGGATTCGGCCTGCTCATTTACAATCCGAACGGTATCCGCCGAGTCATTTCCTCCGATATAGAAGAAATACCTGACCCCATGGGCCTGGAATACCCGGAAGATCTCCTTGCAATAGGCTGTGTCGGGCTTGTCCCTGGTAGAGAATAAGGCGGAGGAAGGAGTAATGGCTACCTGCTCCAAATTATGGGTCGTCTCCTGTGTAAGATCAAGGAAATCTTCATTGATAATTCCTGATACACCGTTTACTGCGCCGTATACCTTTGTGATCTGTGGAAATTTTCTTGATTCCAGCACGGCCCCGACTAAGGACTGATTAATTACTGCTGTGGGCCCTCCACCCTGTGCTACAACTACTTTACCTTCAAGTACCATACAATCATTCCACTCCTTTACTTTTCGTTAGATTAAGAACAAGATTTGTCAAAACTTATCGGTTAGTAAATTATGTGACCGGTTGTAAAATTGAGCAGTTCTGTATATGTAATATTAACATAAGACAAGTGCAAGGCACTTGTCGCTGTTTCTGCAGCCATTATTAATTATTGTGCACTGTGCGCCGGGATGTGCATCCACCCGGAATGGTACATGCGCATAAATATACATAAACATAATGTACATGAACATAATGTACATATATATACATGAACATAAATGTACATGTACATATAGATATGCACATAAATACACATACGTAAATTCACATACGTAAATTCACATGCGCATAAATGCATAGTATAATGTCTGCCGACATTATACCATGTGCACAGGTGTCCATGATATGGCTCGGTATACCAGGATGCACACTCACTCCGTGACGGTACATTCTCATAAATGCGCAGTATAATGTCTATCGACATTATACCATAATTTGGCTGCAAGTAAATAAAAAAGCAGATATTTATATCAATTATTTATACAATAAGCTATCTGTCTAAAATCTGGCACTCATTAAGCTGCTGGAAGTGTATCGCCTCAGCCCTCGATAGAAAAGGAAGAAGGCGAATAGACAAATCAGAAGGCAAAAGGCGAGCACAAGAAGCAGCGCAGGCAGATCGAATTCCAGCATGACATGCAGGGGCTGATATGCCACAAAGCCTACGGGAACCAGAGTATAGAGCAGCAGACGGACACCGCTTTTGAAAATGCTGTCAGGATAGGTGGCAAAGTTAATTATGATATTATTCAGGTTTTCCGAGAGCAGTTCTCCTCTTATGATCCAGAAGGAAATACTGCCGGTAATCACGGCAAAGGCAGTCAGGATCAATCCTCCGGATATAGAAAAAACAGTAAATAAGATTAATTTCACCGGGCTGAAGCAAAAGATGATAATGACCAGGTAGCCATAGATAAAATCACCGATGGCGGAGGAATTAGTCTGTGAGGTAATAATACTTAACAGGACATTCTTAGGCTGAACAAGAAAGGCATCGAGCTTTCCCTGCTGGATGAAGGAGAGCAGTCTCCAGGCCCCCTGAAACAGGGCATGGGCAAAACCGAAGGTAGAAGCCGCCAGGCCCCAGAGCAGCATGATATCCTTAAATCCGTAGCCACCGATGCTTGGTTTCAGATGGAACAGCAGCAGCCACTGGATGAGGAAGGTAGCGTTGTTCAATATCATGAAGGATACATTAGTCAGAAAAGTGATTCGGTTTGTCATTTCCCTCATCATATTATATTTTATGGAGAGCAGAATGACCCGAAGCTGATTTTTAGCCGCCGTTAACATTTAATTTTTTCACTCCTTTCCGGTAGAGCAGTAATAAGACTGTTAGGGAAAGCACCAGATAGATTCCCTGTGCGCTCAGCACGGTGAGAGCCATTCGGCTATGATAATCGATGACAAGCTTAGCCGGACCATAGGTAACCACAAAGATGGGTGAATAGCGCATTACCGGCTGAGCCCAGAGGGGGAAGACCTCCACCGGAAACATGATGCCCAGAACGATTATCATCTTATCATAAAGCCAGTGAAACGGAGTAGAATCCTCAATCCAGAAGGAAAGTACACTGATGCTCATCTTTAGGAAGGTGTTAATAAGCATGCCCAATAGCAGTGAGAGCAGCAGGAGGGGCAGTCGGTATAATTTGATTTCCGGGATAGTGCCCAGAAAACAATAACCGATTACGAAACCAGCCGTCATAAACAGAGCAGCTTTTACTGCGATTTCCCCCAAGTGCTTTGCCACAATATAAGAGATATAGTGATAGGGCTTGTTGATGCCATAAGCAATGGACCCGCTCTTGATATCATTGCTGATCTGGAAGCTAAGGGTCTGGTTCCTCATACCAAACCAGATGATTTCGGTCAGAATGACATACCAGATCATCTGCTGCTTGGAGTAGCCACTAATGAGATTGGCTGAATCCGAATAGATATATTCCCACAGATTCATGAATACAAAAAGTATAATAAAAAATGTAATAAAGCCTAAAAAAATATTCATAACATACTGAAGGCTCTCGATCAGGGTAGCCTTTAGTACAAACAGGTATTTTCTCATAAGCGGTTCGCTCCCTTCCAGTTCCTGCCGGTAATCCGCCCTGACGGGGTAACCGGGGTGTACGCACCCCGGCGGCTCTCTTTATATATCTCTGTGATGATGCTCTCCAGAGGAACATTGGAGATATTGATATCCAGAATCTGATCGGCATCGATAAGCTTCAGGGCATCGGCGATGCTCTTCCTGGAGGTATCCACCTCCAGCTTGAGATTGCAGCCTTTACTCTTCACGACAGTGATTCCGTCCTCTGCCGTCATATCCGCAGCCTCCTTCAGTTTAACCTCTACCAGCTTGCGGTTCAGATAATGGTACTTCAAATGCTCCATGGAATCATCCAGAACAATGCTTCCGTGATTCACAATAATGATTCGTTTGCAGAGCTTCTCGATATCCCCTACATCATGGCTGGTGAGAAATATGGTGGTTTGATACTCCCGGTTCATCTTTTTGATCAGGGTACGGATATTCTCCTTCACCACCGGATCAAGTCCGATGGTCGGTTCATCCAGAAACAGGATTCTCGGCCGGTGAATCAGGGAAGCCACAATCTCGCAGCGTATTCTCTGACCGAGGGATAGATTCCTCACCGGGGTATTCATAAAATCCTCCAGCTCAAATACTGCGGCAAGCTCTTTAATCCGGGACTCCGCCTCGCTATCCTTCAGATCATAAATGGCTCCGAAGAATTTGAAGTTATCATAGGGTGTCAGATGCATCCAAAGCTGCTCCTTCTGTCCAAAGACTGTTCCAATGAGATAAGAGAGCTGCTTGCGCTTTGCCG
Source organism: Bacillota bacterium (assembly GCA_023437885.1). Lineage (GTDB taxonomy): Bacteria > Bacillota > Clostridia > Lachnospirales > Lachnospiraceae > Mobilitalea. The sequence continues at coordinate 9,814 of JAEZFH010000223.1, forward strand.
TAGGGTTAATTCCCATGACCGTGGCCGAACCGGCATCGGGATACAAAATCCCGGTGAGCATTTTAATGGTGGTGCTTTTCCCTGCTCCGTTGGGTCCGATAAAGGCAAGTATCTCGCCCTCCTCCACACGAAAGCTCACATCACTGACCACCGGAATGGTCCGGAAGCTGGGATGAAGAACAGACTTCAGGCTCCCCTTAAGCCCTTTTTCCTTCTCCTTAACCTGAAAGGTTTTTGATAATTGATTCACTACGATCGCGTCCATATACGTTCCCGCCCTTCTTGTAAAATGATATATAAAAAAACCGCCCCGGATAATAGATTACTATTATGCAAGGCGGATGCTCTATGGAAAAAGTCAGGAAAGCCATACCCGTATTTGCATAACTGAAGGAGACATCTCTGCCTGCAGCTATGCTTGCTGCAAGCTTAATGTCTAAATAGTTCAAAACAAATAATGGCGGGCATGAACTTAAACTGTTTCATGGAAGGTTTCTCCTTTTGAAGAATTTTTGCTAGTATAGCATAATGTTTTTGGATGTGCAAGAGAAAATTATAAATATTGGTGCATTTCATATTCATTCTCCGATCATTGCGGGTACGAGGAGGTTCAGCTCGTTCTCATAACTTACATGATTGCACGAAAGTCATTCCTGATATAAAATAGAGCATAGGACTTAGCGTATACGGGGGTGCACATGTTAGAGATAAAAGAGGTTAAAACCAGAAAAGAACAGAAAATATTTGCGGCTTTATCTACTGCGATGTACGGAAAGGTTCCACAGGCAATTCCGGATATGATATCAGATGAGATGAATATGTTTAATCCCAAGAAAAACCCTGCGTTTGAATATTGCAGAGTGAAGCAGTTCCTGGCGTATCGGGACGGCAAATGTGTCGGAAGAATTGCCGGGATTATTAATAAAGCTGCCAATGAAAAATGGCATACCAAGAGGATTCGATTCTCAAGAGTGGATTTTATCGATGATCCGGAGGTATCGGCTGCGTTGTTTGAGGCAGTTATGGATTGGGGGCGCCAGGAGGGGCTGACAGAAATTCACGGGCCCATCGGCTTCAGTGACATGGACCAGGAAGGCATGCTGGTGGAGGGCTTTCAGGAGGAAGGGATCTTTATTACGATTTATAACCATCCTTATTATGTAAAGCATATGGAAGCAATGAATTTTAGAAAGGACACTGACTGGATGGAATTCCAGGTAAAGATTCCAAAGGAACCCAATGAGAGGATGGATATGCTTTCGGCTGCGGTTCTTAAAAAACATAAATTAAGACTGATCGAGCCTAAGAGCCGGCGTCAGATCAAGCCTTACATTACGATGATATTTGATCTGTATAATATCACCTATGAGAAGCTCTATGGGACAGTGAGGCTGTCCTATCAGCAGATCATGAAGTATTATGACCAATTCATATTAATGATTAATCCCAAGTATCTGAAGATCCTGCTTGACGAGAATGACCAATTAGTGGGCGTTGGGCTTGCGATGCCCTCCCTGAATAAGGCAGCAAAAAAAAGTAACGGCAGATTATTTCCCCTTGGCTGGTATCGTCTGCTTCGGGCACCGTATGCGAAGTCAAAGGTGCTGGACCTGTATATGATCGGCGTATTGCCGAGTATGCAAAATAAGGGCCTTACAGCGATTTTAATGAACTCCATGGCAGTGGCTGCCAGGGAGAATGGCTTTGAAATTGCAGAGACAGGACCCGAGCTGGAGAATAACCATCAGGTACAGGCTATGTGGAAGCATTATGAAGTCAGGCAGCATAAGCGCCGTCGCTGCTGGGTTAGAACCATTGATGAGAAGCATAATCAGAGAAATGAGGGATGGAATGAAGATAGCAGAGCTGTTTGCAAAAAAACCGACCGTACTGTCCTTTGAGGTGTTTCCGCCCAGAAAGACCAGCTCCATTGATACCATCTATGCAACACTGGATGATCTGCAGGGACTGAGCCCGGATTTCATCAGTGTTACCTATGGAGCGGGAGGGAATGCGGGAGATACGGCTACCTGCGATATTGCCTCCGCAATCAAGCATAAATACGGGATTGAACCGCTGGCGCATCTTACCTGTGTGAATTATACCAGGGCTGAGATCGATCAAATTCTGATGCTTCTGCAGGAGAAGGGAATTGAGAATATCCTGGCACTTCGCGGGGATATCAATCCGGAGACCGCACCGAAGAATGAATTCCGGTACGCACAGGAGCTGGTGGCTTATATCCGGGAATGGGGTGGCTTCCATGTATCTGCAGCCTGTTATCCGGAAGGGCATATCGATTCGGACAATCTGATTACAGACATCCATAACCTTAGAAGAAAGGTGGATGCGGGTGCGCAGCATCTGATTTCCCAGCTTTTCTTTGATAACGGTTATTTTTATTCCTTCCTGGAGAAGGCGAGGATTGCGGGAATAACCGTGCCCATGGAAGCCGGAATTATGCCGGTGGTCAACAAGGCGCAGATTGAACGCATGGTCACGCTGTGCGGAGCCAGTCTGCCTGCCAAATTTACAAAGATGATGCAGCGGTTTGAGCATTCACCGGAGGCCCTGCGGGATGCCGGAATTGCTTACGCCGTTGACCAGATTGTAGATCTGGTCTCCCAGGGTGTGGATGGCATACATTTATATACCATGAACAATTCCTATATTGCAAGGAAGATCCATGCGAGTATAGCAGGACTGCTTCAGGCATAGTGATATCTGCGGGCATTGCTTTCTGCAGTCGCTATGCTGGAATAGCCATAGCAAATTGCTATGATTGGATTTATCTTAGGATGATAAGGTAAATAAGGGAGATTATTTATATTTATAACAAAGAGAAGGATGTATTATGGATGGAATTAAAATAAGATTAGGGACGGAAAAGGATATACATTCCCTGACACAGCTCTATGATAATATGAACGACTATTTAGCAGCTACGACCAACTATCCAGGATGGAAAAAGGGTGTTTACCCCGTTCGTGAAAATGCAGTGAAGGGTATAAATGAAGGCTGTCTATTTGTTGCAACAGAAAATGAGGAAATTATAGGTTCGATGATTTTACGCCATGAGCCTGAACCAGCTTATTTAGCAGCACCGTGGCAAGCTGTATTGGATTATAAGGATGTATTGGTAATTTATACATTTGTTGTAAATCCACAAAAACTGAACCATGGAATCGGAAAGAGGATGCTTGAATTTGCTGCTCAATATGCTAAAGATACTGAAATAAAGGCATTGCGTTTAGATGTATATGAAAGGAATATTCCTGCAATTCGTTTATATGAGAAATGTGGTTACCAATACATAGATACCGTTAGCCTGGGATTAGAAGACTATGGTTTAGATTGGTTTAGATTGTATGAGAAACTATTGTAAGCTGCATTTATAATAGATATTTACTGTAAGGCGTTATGACAGGAAGATATACGGAACCCGTTATTTTAGCCATTTTTTGAAAGGAGCTATAACAAGCCTGAAATGATATTGGATAATATGTAAGATGGAGCGAGGGAATGAATGAACTGTCAAGGAAACCGGATTCCTTCCATTATCGTCTAATGTATGAAAATAAAGGCTTTTGGAATAATAAGACTATCAATTGGCTTTCCCGAAGCAGGGTTTACCGGCAGGGAAGCAATGCAAAATGGAAGGGTGTTGTTATGAAACGTAGATGGATATCAATTATTATACTTGTACTGGCCTTAGTCTGTTCCGGCTGCAGCAGAAATAAGGCGGAGGAGGGAAAACGCCCGGAGGGCATATCACCAACGTCCCAGCCTCTGGCAACGCTTCCGGCAGAGGTGACTCCGGAGGCCGACGATACGAAGGCTGACGGAGAGGATTTGCCGCGAGTGGAGGATTATTATCCGATGGAAGCGGATACGGAGTATATCTATGAGGGAGAAGGCAATGAATATGCCGGATATTACCGCTATGTAGATTATATCGATCCCGTAAAGAACAGGATACAGATCAGAACCAATAACGGCGGCAGCGAGACAGTGCAGGTATTGGAGCGAAAGAACGGCAGCCTGGCTGTTACCTATTTGGTCAATGAGTGCTACTACCGGGAGAACTTTATGGAGAGAACTGCGCCGGAGGGAGCACAGGTGCTGCTGCAGGAACCCTTGGTCAAAGGGACCAGCTGGACCGTAAGCGGCAGCACAACCCGTTATATCTCAGGCACGGAGGTGCCTGTCAGCACCCCGTACGGCAGCTTCCAGGCTCTGGAGGTCACAACCAAAGGAGAGGACAGTGTCACCAGGGATTATTATGCCATAGGGGTAGGACTGGTAAAATCCATATATGAGTCGGAGGGTTTGACTGTATCCCAAAGCTTGAAGGATTTGAAGCGGGATATGGCATTTAAGCAAACTGCGTCAATCTATCATGCGGATGTGGATGAGAAGATTTATATGGAGCAGGTGGAACTGACCCTGCCTACGAATACGGATTCTCTGACGGTACTGGCGGCAGCGATGAAAGAAGTGCCCGCAAAGCAGACTTATCTCCCCCTGATCAGCAAAAATACAGAAATCAATCACATAACTCTGGAGGAAGACGGTATCCTGAGGGTAGATTTTTCCAAGGAATTTGTTGAGGAAATGAATGCAGGCTCCGGTTACGAGCTGCTGATTCTTCAGAGTATCACCAATACCCTTGGAGGTTATTACGGGGCCTCCAAAGTATTGATTACCCTGGAGGGTAAGCCTTATGAATCAGGGCATATACTTATGGAAAAGGGAGAGGTTTTTGAAGTGGATTACAGTGGTGTCTCAGAGGAATAAGCACCTGGCTTCCTGCTTCTATAGTAGGATCGTAGGGTTGACAGTATCAGAAATACCTCCCTATAATGAATATGACGAAGCTGACTTATCCTCCGGCGATGCGGCTTACCGTGCCGGTGGTATAAAGTAATGCAGGCATTATCAATAAAGTCGGACGGGAGGATATAATGTATACAGCGAACGAGAAAAGATATGAGAAAATGGTGTATAACCGTTGCGGAGAAAGCGGGTTGAAGCTTCCGGCGCTGTCTCTGGGGTTATGGCAGAATTTCGGCTATAAGGATAATCTGGCGAATATGGAGAACATGTGCCATACTGCTTTTGATTTGGGAATTACCCATTTTGACTTGGCAAATAATTATGGTAACCCCTATAACGGCTCTGCAGAAGAGAATTTTGCAACTATTCTGGACCGGGGTATGAGGGCTTACCGGGACGAATTATGTATTTCCACCAAGGCCGGCTATGATATGTGGCCGGGACCTTACGGCGATAGAAATGGCTCCCGAAAATACCTGCTGGCGTCCCTGGATCAGAGCCTGAAGAGAATGAAGCTGGATTATGTGGATATTTTCTATCATCATGTATTTGATCCCAATACTCCGCTGGAGGAGACGGCTCTGGCCCTGGATCATGCGGTAAAGCAGGGGAAGGCTTTCTATGTGGGGATTTCAAACTATAACAGCCAGCAGACGGCGGATATCCTGAAAATCTTCCGCGAGCTGCGCACGCCCTTCGTGGTTAACCAGCCCTCTTACTCTATGTTAAACCGCTGGGTTGAGAGGGATAAGCTGAAGGACTTTGCCGTAAATGAGGGCTTTGGCCTGGCAG